>JASHXW010000288.1 GCA_030043395.1 Streptosporangiaceae bacterium | reverse complement strand
AGATGACGGCCTCGTACGGCCGCAGCAGCAAGCTGACTCCCAGGACGTTAGCGGCCGTTCCGTTGAAAACGAAGAAGGCCCCTGCGGCGCCAAATGCCCCGCACAGGTCCTGCGCCGCACGCGTCGTCCACTCGTCAGCCCCGTATGGTGATGCGTCGCCAGCATTCGCCGCGGCGATAGCCTCGATGACCTCTCGGTGTGCGCCGGCATGATTGTCACTGCCAAAGCTCTTGCGTGGATTCGTCACCGGGACAGGCTACCGATCGCTGGCCACCTTAAGGTGACGCGAGGTGCCCGCAGTCTTAGTACGATGGCATGTGCCGGGCCGCTTGACTGGGGCGTCGAGGTAGGTACGTTCACGACGTCGACGGACCGGCATCGCTATCCGGGCCAGCAGGCTCGGTGACAGGTGATAGAGGTGCAAGTTGTCGCGCCGGCTAGCGAGCATCACGCTGGACAACCTTGACGATCTCCCCGCCAAGTGCCGGCGCTGCGTCTTCTGGGAACTCGATCCGGTTGGTCAGGCACGAGCCATCGAGACGGGTGACTCGGCGCTGGAAAAGGAATCGTGGGTTTCCGGCGTCCTGCTGCAGTGGGGAAGCTGCGGGAAGATCGTCTATGTCGACGGCGTCGCCGCAGGGTTCGTTCTGTACGCACCGCCCCAGTATGTCCCGCGATCGGTGGCGTTCCCGACAAGTCCGGTGAGTGCCGACGCAGTGCTGCTGATGACCGCTCAGATCATGGCCGAGTTCAGCGGCGGCGGCCTAGGCAGGATGCTAATCCAGGGGGTCGTGAAGGACCTGAGCCGTCGCGGCATCAAGGCCGTCGAGGCGTTCGGCGACCTGAAGCCCGACGGGCTGGGCTGCGTAAGCCCGGCGGACTACCTGCTCGCGGTGGGGTTCAAGACCGTACGTCCGCACCCGCGATACCCGCGGCTGCGGCTGGAGATCAGGACAGCCCTCTCCTGGCGCGAAGACGTCGAAGTCGCACTGGAGCGGCTGCTTGGCTCTATGACGCCAGACCGGCCCCTGCGCCTCGCCTAGCCTGCGGCTGGCGGGCGCACGGCCGAGCTGCCTGGTCAGGCCAGGAATTCCTCAAGCTCGTTGAGCAGGGCCGACTTCGGCTTGGCGCCGACGATCTCCAGGACCACCTGGCCGTTCCTGAACACCGAAAGCGTGGGAATGTTCAAGATGCCGTAGGTGCGTACTACCTGCGGGTTGTCGTCCACGTTCAACTTCACGATGTCGATCTTGTCGCCATGCTCGCGAGCGATCTCCTCGAGCACCGGGGCAACCTGCCGGCACGGACCGCACCACTCGGCCCAATAGTCGACTAGGACCGGCTTCGAGCTCTGCAGCACCTCGGTGTCGAAGGTGGCATCGGTCACTGCCCTCGTTGCTGTGCCCACGTTTCGAACTTCCTCTCATGAACTGGTTGACATGCTGCGGCCTGCGGTCGCAGCGCGAAAGATCAGCCGCTCAGGTCCGCCAGCCACCGCTCAGCGTCCAGTGCAGCAGCGCAGCCGGTCCCGGCCGCCGTGACGGCCTGGCGGTAGTGCCGGTCGACCACGTCGCCAGCAGCGAACACGCCGGGGATCGCGGTACGCGTCGACGGGTGCTCGACGAGCAGGTAGCCGTCGTCGTCGGTGGCGAGCTGACCCTTGAACAGGTCACTGCGCGGGTCGTGGCCAATGGCGATGAAGACGCCGGTCACCGGGAGCGTGTCCAGCGCGCCCGTGCGGGCGTTGCGCAGGCGAAGCCCGGTCACCCTGTCCTGGCCCTCTACCTCGACGACCTCGCTGTCCCACGCGAACTTGATCTTGGGATCCGCGAACGCGCGATCCTGCATGATCTTCGAAGCCCGCAGGCTGTCCCGCCGGTGCACGATCGTTACCGTCTGCCCGAACCTGGTCAGGAAGGTCGCCTCTTCCATCGCGGAGTCGCCGCCCCCCACCACGGCGATGTCCTGCTCGCGGAAGAAGAAGCCGTCGCAGGTCGCGCACCACGAGACGCCATGGCCAGAAAGCCGCTTCTCGCCGGGAACGCCAAGCTCGCGGTAGCTCGATCCGCTGGCGATGATGACCGCGCGCCCGCGGTAGATCTCGTCGGCCGTCTGCACGACCTTCGGGGTCGCGGTGAGGTCCACTTCAACGACGTCGTCGGCGATCAGCTCGGCACCGAAGCGCTCGGCCTGCTTGCGCAGGGCGTCCATCAGGTCCGGGCCAAGCACCCCGTCAGGGAAGCCAGGGAAGTTCTCGACATCGGTCGTGTTCATCAAGGCGCCGCCGGCCGTGACGGAGCCTTCGAAGACGAGCGGGTTGAGCCTGGCCCTGGCGGCATAGAGCGCCGCCGTGTAGCCAGCCGGCCCCGAGCCGATGACAATCACATCGCGAACGTCGCTCACTCGCTCATACTCCTTCGTCGTGCCGCACCGGCATCAACGGTACAAGCGCCTGCGGGATTCCCGCTCGTGCGACCTCAGCGGGAGACCTTAAGACTGGTTATCACGTCCGAAACCGACGCAGAACATGCCAGACCAACCACGAACACCTTGAAGATGTTGCTCGTAGCGACTGGGGCAAGCACGATGATGGCCGCTGGCCTCCCGAGGTAGCGCGCCACCTCGGCGGTAAGCACCGTGCGTCCAGCTGCGATCCGGGTCAGGCAGCCTTCCAGGATGCCGGCGCGGAACACGCCGAGCCGAGTCCGGGCAGAAGTCGGCTTGCTGGCCGCGGATGGTACAGGAGTGCTGCTAGCACTGACGTTTACTCCGCCGCCCATGATGGCGCTGTACGAGCGCGCGTCTTTCCGAACCTGGCCTGCCAGGGTCTTCGGTGTCAGGTCAGCATGGGAGGTCACGACGGAAGTCGTCTCAAGCGCCCGGCCGACGTGGTATGTCAGCGACCGCGTGGCCGGGAGTGCGGTCGCTTGCGGAGCATTCGTGGAGGCTCGCCGCGCTGCCGGGCCGCTCGAGGACGACCCGATGCGGTTCGCGAACAGGAAGCCCGCTGCCACAACGAGGACGAGGACTCCGGTAGTCGCCAGCGCTCGCAGGACCAGGGGTGAGCCGGCCTGTGGCATGCGCAGGCGCCAGGGCGTGCGCCTGGCACGCTCGGGCAGGTCCGGACGGCCCGGAATGTCGGCCCGCTCTGCTGCTTGCGCATGTTCAGGTGCCGCAAAGCCAGCGGCCGCCACCTCAGCCGATCCGGCACGCACCGCTGACTCACGGGCTATCACCATCTCGATCCGAGTGGTCACCGACTCCGGTAGCTGCGGAGCTGGCACCGACCGCAGGACGACCGAAACTGCCGCGATCTCCGCGTTCGTGCCCGTGCACCGAGCACACACCGACAGGTGCGAGCTGATCCGCGCGCGCTTGCGTACGCTCAGCAGGCCCGCGCTATACGAGCCTAGGACGTCCGCACTGTAATGACGCATCACCGCTCTTCGCTGCCCCCCTTCTGCGCAGGTAGGACGGCTCCCGGGGGCAAACGGTTCCCGGTCTGGGCGTCTGGGATGACTGGCGGCGGCCCACTCGGGCTAGTCGCGGGCCGTTGCTGCGGGGAGCCGGGCCTGGCTTCGGCAGCCTCGGCCTGGCGCAGGTGGGCGAGCCGCGGCGCCAGCCTTGCCCGGCCTCGCGCGCAACGGCTCTTGACAGTGCCCTCGGCGACGCCGAGGATCTGCGCGGCGTCTGCCACCGGGTATTCGAGCATGTCCACGAGGACCAGCGCCACCTGCTGGTCGCGCGGAAGCTTCCGCAATGCCGCCTTCACCTCGATCGAGGTGTCGCTGCCGCGGGCCGGGTCCTGGCCATCGCCGGAGGTCGCCGCCAGGTCAAGCAGGCGCTCGTCCCCGCCGCTGACCTCGGGCCGGGCTGTCCGCCGGCGCATCCGGTCCAGGCAGGCGTTCACCACGATGCGATGCAGCCAGGTCGTGACCGCGGAGTCGCCGCGAAAGCTGCCTGCCCGCCTGAATGCCGAGATCATGGCGTCCTGGAGCGCGTCGGCGGCGTCCTCAGGGTCGGACAGGGTGCGCACGGCCACTGCCCAAAGGCGATCCTTGTGGCGAGCGAAAAGCTGCCCGAAAGCCTCCGGATCGCCGTCGACATGCCGCCTGAGCAGTTCGGCGTCGGGAGGATCCTGGCCTTGCGACGGGGCGGATCCGCGCAGGCGCGCCTGTCCGACCGGAACCTGTGACGGCGCGGGCGAGGGCGCCGAGATCCCGGTACTGTCAGGCTCCTGAGATTCCGTCGCGTCTCCTGGTCTGACTCGACTCGCAGCGCCCTGCAAGGACGCCAGGCACCGAAATCACGCCTCAGGCTGCCTTAGGGGGCCAGGGGACGCGATCTCATCGGTAGCTTAGCCATCGCGTGCCCCGTGGCTGGTCGGCCACCCGGGAAAGCGAAGGCGCAAGCTTAGGGTGTCGTGCCCCGTACGACGACGTTGAAGACCTGCGCCTGGTACTTCCCGATCGCATTTGGCTCGGGCGCCAGCTTGGTGTACCAGATAACCAGGTACTGCCCGGCCACCTTGGTCGCTGCTCCCTTGATGTGGAACGTGTACGTCCCGGTAGGGCTGACCGCCGACGCGATCGTGGTCATCGAATCCAGATTCGCCTTGCTGCGCTTGGGCGAGCTACCCACAAGCAGCTCGACGCGGGCACCGGGCTCAGAATCGAATGTCACGGTGACCGAGCTGTACCTGACCGGCTTGCCCATGTCGATCATCAGCCCGGACCCAGCCTTCAGGCCGCCGAAGTTGGCCGAGGCGTACCACTGGGAGTCCCACGCTGTATTCGGGTTGTTGTCGATCGCGTACTTGGCGAGCGCGCTCTGCTCGTCGCCCGGGTCGTTCTTAGGACTGGTCAGCGGATCGAAGCCGGTTGCTCCGACTGGCCGCTGCACGACGGGTACGGCGACCTTCGCCGCTGGTGCCGTGTTCGAGTGGCCGGAACGTGGTGAGCGGCCTGCGCTGCTCGGCCAGAGGGTGAAGGCTGCGATGGCGACTACGGCCAGAACGCCCCCCGCGACGAGGACGACGCCCCTGGAGATCCGCACCGACGTGCCGCCTGCCGCGCGGTGCCCCGCCAGGCCGCCCAGGATGGCACTCCTGCCGGGCGGGCGTGTGTCGTCGCCGAGGTCTGGTCCCCTGGATGCCCAGGCTCCGTCGGCCGTGCCCGAGCCGCCGGGCAGGCTAACGTCAGCCGGGCCGGCGGTCTTATGGTGTCGCGCCGCTCGTGCCTCGCCGTCGCGAGCGTAATTGTCGTACTGGCGCTGAGGGGGGTACCGCGCTTGCGAGCCCTGCCACGGCGCAGGCATCGGCGGCGCGGCGGCACGCAGGGCCGTGGCCAGGTCGCCTGGCGTCGTGAGCGGCTCACTCGCCTGTTCGGGACGCAACTGCATGGCGCGCATCGTGAGATCGGACAGTGCGAGCGGGACGCCAGCCACGACCTGGCGCGGGCTGCACGGCTGGCTGCCGGACGTCGGGGCGGCAGGCAGCGCCGGATACTCAGGTCCCGGCCAGTGTGCGGTGAGCGCCGCGTACAGAAGCTGGCCGAGCCCGCTGGTATCGGCGAGGACCGGCTCGTCAGACGAGACGCCAGAAAGGGCGGCGTCGATGCCGAGTCCGACGACCTTCACTTCGCCCGTCTGACTCCACCTGACCGAACCGGGTGACAGGCACATGTGGGCTACTCCGGCAGCGTGCGCCGTAGACAAGGCCGCTGCCGCCTCGGCGATCATTCGCGCTGCCCGGGATACCTCGAGCGGACCTTGCGACAGGAGGTCGCCTAGGGTCTCGCCGGCTGCCCACTCCATCACGATGTAGGCACGGTCCCACGCGTCCTCGACGTCGAATACCTGCGCTAGCCGCGGATCGGTGAGCCTGCTCGCTGCCCTGGCCGCCGTGACAACCTCGGTGACGCGCGGGAATCCGGCCGCGAAGGTGAACACGGTGACCGCGCGTGCAAGCGTCTCGTCGATAGCCTTCCAGGCATCCCAGCCAGAGCCAGCGGCGATCCGGTCCTCGAGCCGGTACCGCCCGCCTAGCCTGGTCCCTGGCTCGGACGCATACGTGGTCATAAAAACTAGCGCCGAGGCACGGCAGGCTCTCGACGCTTCCTCCTGGTGCCGGAAGCAGGTCGACGGTCTTGACGATCAATAGTGCGGCGCAGCGGGCCTTGATGTTCCGCTGCCACCTTACCGCTGTGCAGTGCGTTACCGTCCGGAGACCGCCCGTCACACCCTGAAAAAGTCGGTCTGGCCTGGGCTGCAAAGGCCCGCGTCACCTCGCTTGGGCTCACCGTCGCAGCCTCGATCGCACCATGTCAGTGAGTTCAGTGACCTCTCGCACCCGCATTGCCCTGGCGACCGCCACGTACAGCAGCGTGGCGCCGCCACCTGCGACTACGACGGTGACGGCCGAGCCAAGCCTTCCGGTCGACAAGATCGTGCCGATGCCCAGCGTGACGACGATGGCGAACAGGACCCCGGGGATCACCGCGATGTGCATGCGCGAAAGGCTGGCGCCGATCTCGCGTCCGGCCAGCCCGCCAAGCCGCCTGCTGAGGACCCGCCAGGCAAGCACGCACCCCACGGCATTAGACACGCCGAAGGCGATGCCCAGCCCAGCCACCAGGTCGCTTGGCGAGGCGATCTTCCACGCGAGCAGGTTGGTAGCGACGTTCGCGATCATCGTCACGACGCCGATAAGCGCCGGCGTGCGACTGTCATGGAGCGAGTAGAACACCCGCAGCAGCAGCTGGAACAGCATGTAGGGCATGAGGCCGATCGAGAAGACCGAGAACACAACCCCGAGGAATCGCGCGCTGGCTTCTGAGGTGTTGCCGAAGGAGAACAGGACCTCGGCGAGAGGCGGCCCGATCACCGCGAGGATCAGCGCGGCAGGCGCGACGATGACTGAGCCGAGCCGCAGGCCAGTAGAGAAGTCAGACCGCACGAGGTCATAGCGGCGCTCGGACGCGTGCGCGCTCATCCGCGGCAGCAGTGCGGTGATGACCGAGATACCGACGATGGCATAGGGCAACTGGAAGAGGAGCCAGGCGTTCTGATAGGCGGCGAAGTCGTGGCCGGCATGAACCACTGCCTTCGGTATGGTTCCCGCGATCCTTGCCGTCACTAGATAGGCGACCTGCGTGGTGACGACGTAGCCGAACATCCAGCCGGCCATGCGGCCGATCTCACCGATTTCATATCGCTTGAAGTCAAACCGAGGATGCCATCGGAAGCCAACCCGGCGCAGCGCCGGGATCAGCGCCACCGTCTGAGCGACGATACCCAGCGTGGTACCGATCCCCAGCAGCCAGATCTCGGTACTCGTGATGTAGCCGTTCTGTACGTTCTGGCCCACTCCAGCAATTGCCAGGAACATCACGGTGACCACGATCACCACGATGTTGTTGACGACTGGCGTCCACATCGGCGCTGCGAAGTGACCGCGGGCGTTGAGAATCGCGCCGGCGAGGGAGCTTATCCCGTAGAAGAAGATCTGCGGGATGAAGAAGTACGCGAAGAGAACCAGCAGGTAGTGGTAGTTGGCAGTCAGGGGGTGTGCCTCGGAGCAGCTGTGACCACCGCAGCCATACAAGTCGGCGATCGGCCACGACGCCAGGGTCGCAGCGATGGTAACTATCGCCAGCGCGATCGTGACCAGAGTGAACATTCGCTGCGTGTACTGCTCGCCGCGGTCCCTGTCGCGCTTCGCCGAATTCACGAGCAGCGGCACGATGACGCTTGTCAGGATCCCGCCGATGGCCAGGTTGTAGACGGTGTTGGGCAGCGTGTTGGCGTAGTTGTAGGCAGTTCCCAGCCAGGCGATGCCGAGCGCGTAGACCAGCACGGCCGTGCGGACGAAGCCGGTGCCTCTGGACACGATCGTGCCGATCGCCATGACGCTGCTGGAGCGAACCAGGCTGGGGCCGGGCTGGTCACGTGCGGCGTCCGGCGCAGCAGGCCTGAACAACGCCGAGGCAAACTCGGCTTCGGTCAGCTCAGCCTCAGCTGGCAGGCCGTATCCGTCAGGCGGCAGATCCGGGTAGAGAAACTCCGTGCGGTCGGCTGGGTAGAAGCGAGGCGTCGGCCGCTCGTCGGGGTAAGCGGGAGGCGCGGCCCCGCTTGGGGCGTAGTAGTCCGGTGGAGGTGGCCCGTCCGCGTACGGCTGGGATCGCGGGCGGTCATCGAGGTAGGAGTCAGCCACCGCTGGCTCGCCTGGGTACGGGTTGGGTGCCTGTCGTTCGGGCGCGTAGGGCTGGTCCGGCCGGCCTCCCGTATATGCCTGGGGCGGGGGCATCGCGTCGGGGTAGGGCCCGGTCACCGGCCGGTCGTCGGGGTAGGACTGCGGCCTGTGCGGGTCAACGGGATAGGACGTCGGCCGGTCCATCGGGTAGGGCTCGGGTACCGGGCGGTCGCCTGGGTGGTCCCAGGAGGGCCCTCGGTGAGCGGGGTACTGGTCAGCCACGCGCGGATCGGCCTGGCGTGGATTGGCTGGATAGGGATCGGGTTCCGCGCGCTCGCCGGCGTAGGGCCGCGGTCCTGGCGGATTCGCCGGGTAGGGCTCAGGCGCGGGCCTTTCCCTGGGGTAAAACCGCGGCATTGGCCGTTCGTCGGGGTAGGCCTGAGATCCTGCCTGGTCTGCGCGGTGCGGTCCTGGCGGTGCCGGATCGCCCGGGTATGGCCGCTGCCCTCGTGCCTGCTCAGCTGGGAATGGCCCGGGCATTGACGACTCGTGTCGATATCGCTCGTCGTCCCGGCTGCTGGCGCGGAGGGTGCCAGGAGGCCGGCGACCGGTCCCGCGCCGCTCCTGGTCCGCGCGCCAAGCCTGATCGCTAGGCAGCCGGCCGGCGGCGTCATCAGGCGGCCCGCTGCCACCTCTCGCCGGCCATCCGCCATCGGGTCCTGCTTCGCCGGCGGGTGGGTAGCGGTCACCCACGCCGCCTGGATCTGGGTAGGTCTCGCCCATGCCGCCGCCAGCCGGGTAGTGGTCGCGACGCCCCTGACCCGAACCGTCCGCCGGCCATCCGCCTTCGTACGCCGGTCGGCTCTCCCGCCGATCCCGTCGCCAGCTGCCTGGATCACGGTCCCGATCCCAGCCGGCCTCCCGGTCACCTGGGCGGCCCTCCCAGTCGTTTCCGCGCCCGCTCGCATCCCGTCCGCGGCTGCCGCGCCAGTCGTTCTCGCGCTCGAGATCCTCCCGCCAGTCACTCTCGCGCCAGTCCGAGCCGCGCGCGCCATCGTCGCGCTCGTCCCGTCCTCGGTCGTAGCGGGGGCTGCGCTCCCAGCCGTCGGGTCCTGACGAGCTCATCAACGCTCCTCGGTAGGCCCGCGGCTTGCGGTGGTTGCTTCTGTGTCGGTAACGCTGCGTCCAGCGGAGGTTAGCTCAGGTCCGTCAGCATAAGAGCTACCCAGAAAATCGGCATGGCTCTGCATCCCAGCCGACCCAGTTGGCGGGAAGCCCAGTACGCTGCCGCTAGCCTCACCCGCGCTCCCACTATCCCCTGGCTGGCCGCTTCGGACGTCCTGCGCAGGTCCGCTCTGCCGTGGCGATCCGGCCGAGGAGGGCGGTTTACCCGAGGCAGGCGATCCGCCTGGCGCTCCCGGGTCGCTGGCGACTGGTTGTCCCCCCTGACCGCGGCCAGGCCTGATGGCTCGCGCAGCGGAAGCGACGACGAACACCGCAAGCGCAGCGGCGAAAATCACCAGCGCGACGGTCCCGAAGTCGGTCGTCTTGATTCGCATGACGAACGGAGGAGCCGGCAGCGGGACGCCATTCGGAGCAGACAAGCTGAACCGGATAGTGCCGGGACCGGTACTACGGGCGTGCACGGTGAGGCGGATCGGGGTGGAGTAACTGTGGCTCTGGATCTGGATGGTGTGCGTTCCGTTCCAGGTCACGCTGATGTTCTTGCTTGGCCTGATGCTCAGCTTCACCCTGACCGCGTAGGCGAGCGGGTTGTGGATGAAGACCTTCAGCTCGCTGACCTTGCCGCCGAGCGTCACATGGCGGTTGCCCCCGACCGAGAGGGTGCTGAGCTGGCTCGAGACGTACTGTGAGGTTGTCGTCAGCATCTGCTGCGCTTGCTTCTCGCCGCCGCCGCGCCACCGTGAGGACTCGATTCCGAACACCGCGCGCTGGATTGCCGGATCGGGATCGACCCTGATCTTCTCCAGCAGCGCGACCTTCTGGTCTAGCTTGGCGACCTGATCGAGCAAAGTGCGGGAGAGCTCATGCCTGCGCGCGGGGCGGGCCAGCTGGTTAGCCGAGTAGTCACGCTCCTGGGACAGCGACACGATCTGCCGCGTCGATGTCGGACTGAGCCACGGTGCCTGCGCCGTGTCTGCGAGCAATGTGTCAGCCAGGCTGCGCGCTGGGTTCCAGCGCCGTGGCGGCGTGACGACGATCGGCCGGCTCCGCCCGGGCGCCTCGGCTGCGATCTGCGCAGTCTCGGCCAGGTAGAGCTGGCTGACCTGGAACTCCGCGCCGGGCGAACGCGAGGATGCGGACGCAGACGCGAGCAGCGAGGTGATGCCGTAGTCGGCAAGCAGCACCTGCAGCCGTTGCCCCGTCCCGGTGAGAACGCTGGTGACCGCGCCAGGCGTGTAGGGGACCGGCGAGCTGGCGGGCATCGTCAAGATGACAGTGCTCACCCGCTGTACAGCGAGCTTCTCGAGCAGGCCGGAGCTAGCCGCGCCGCCGGCAGGCCAGGCCACGGCAGCGAGAGCACGGCCTCCGGCTCCGGAGAGCGCGACCGGCGTGGGGCCCCGGCCGAGAACCTGCTTGGCCACCGAGTCGCCGTCGCTGAACGCGGTCGTCAGGTCGTTGGCGACGAGGTTGCCGTGCGCGGTCACGGCGGCCATGTCGACATCGCCGTACGGCGTGACGAACATCGCCTGGCCCGTCGTGGCCTTCGACAATTCCGCGAGCCATGTTTTGGCGGCGGCGCTGGCTGGCTCGGCCGTTGTCTGGCCGCAGGTCGCTGAATCACCGACGAGGTACCGGTTGGTCATGGTCCGCACATTGTCGAGCAGAGCGGGATCGACCACCCACGTCAGCGCGGCTTTGGATGCGTACTTCTCGCCCACGGCCAGCAAGTTCGCGAGCCTGCCGCCAGGCGCGATGCTCGTATGGAGGCTGTTGCTGAGCAAGCCAGGGCAGGGTCCCTGGTACGGCGTGTCGATCAACGGCCAGATCCACGAGATCGGGAACGGCCGCGGTCGCGACCCGCTCAGGCACTGCCCGGCCTTGGTCGGCCAGAAGGGAAGCGGCACCTGAGCCCGGCCGACCTGCGCCGAGACCGAGTCATTCAGGTAGACGGTCAGCGGGTACACGCCAAAGCAGCTCAGCCCAAGGCGGCTGACGGGCACCCGCGCGGTCCAGGACCAGGTGTGCCCAGCGGACAAGCGCCGGGAGGTGACCGGCGTCATCTGCACCTGGGCCGCGGGCGGAGCGTAACTCCCGTGCGCGTAATCGACCAGCTCGGTCCTGGAGGTGAAGGAAGTCTTCGAGGACCACAGCTGCAGCGAGAGGCCGGAGACGGCCGAATGCGAGGCGTTCTTGACCTGCCCTCTGATCGTCAGCGTGCGGCCATCTTCGGCATAGGAGGGGCTCACCGAAGAGACAGTCAGCTGCAGGGCCGCGCTCGCCGCCTGCATCGAGCCCCGCTGAGTCGCCGATGAGCCCGGACTCGCGCTCGCTGCCGTGGCCATGCTCGCCGCGCTTGCCGCTCCAGCCATCAGCGGCGAGGCGGCGAAGATCAGTACGAGCGAGATGGCCGCAGCTGCCCCTACAGTCCGGCTGGCCAGCACCCGGCTGCGCAGCATCGGGGCTGCCTGCCGGCCGGGTGATTGCCTGGCAGCGTGCGAACGGGCCATGGCGCTCATGTTATTGCGACTGGCGACCAGCGCAGGCAGGGCAAGAGTAGACAACTCCGGCCGCCAGCTACTCTGTGAGCGCGGCCGCCACCTGCCCTGCGGCCGCAACCACGCTGTTTTGAGTTCCGCCAGGGCAGACACTCGCCTACTCTCAATGCCCGTGCATGATCCCACTCCCATGACGCCGGAGCAGCGGCGCGCGGCCAGCGCCTTGCTACGTTCTGCCCTGTCCGACAGCATGCCGATCATCGAATCGCTGGCCGGAATCCTCACGAGCGCTGGCCACGAGATCGCGCTCGTCGGCGGTCCGGTCAGGGACGTCTTCCTCGGGCGCGGCCATGCCGACCTCGACTTCACCACTGACGCGCCCCCGGAAACGGTGATCGAGATCACGACGGACTGGGCCGATGCCGTCTGGCAGGTTGGGATCGCCTTCGGGACGGTTGGCCTGCGCAAGGGTGACACCCACGTGGAGATCACGACGTACCGCAGCGAGAGCTACGACCGTGCCTCGCGCAAGCCAGCCGTGGAGTACGGGACCTCGCTGGTCGATGACTTGTCCAGGCGCGACTTCACCGTGAATGCCATGGCGGCCACGCTGCC
>JASHXW010000287.1 GCA_030043395.1 Streptosporangiaceae bacterium | reverse complement strand
CGAGAGCCCGGTCTCGGTCTCCAGCTTGTGCTCGGCGAACAGCCCAGCCTCGATCCGCTTGGCCAGGTCGACCTCCTGCTCCGCAGTGAGCAGGCTGGTGCGCCCGATGGACTTCAGGTAGGTGTGCACGGAGTCGCCCATGACCGAGGTCTGGTCATCGAGGTCAGCCTCGCCCGACCCGCTGTCGTCAGCCGCCGCATCGTCGGCTGCCCCGACTGCCGCGAGCCCGGCCACCACGGCCACGGTGCTCGGGATCCGCCCGTTCACCTCGGCAGGCTCGTCGTCGGCCTCGTCGTCCTCAGCCTCGTCTCCGACGACGAGGTCGGCGCTGTCGTCAGCCTCGACGTCCTCGTCGAGCATGGACTCGGGCAGGTCAGCGTCGTCAAGGTTCGCCATGGCATCAGGGCTGTCGAGTTCGATCTCGGCAAGCTCCGGATCGGCGTGCATCACGTCGGCAGGCTCCAGTTCAGGATGGTCGGGCTCAGGTCGGCTGGTCTTGGTTCCCCGGGAGGGCCTGGCCGCCGCCGTCGCGGCCAGAGCGCCATGCTCGTTTCCGGACTGGCGGCGTCCACGCCTGCTCAGGCCACCCGCGTCGCTCGCGGCGGCCGTGATGTCATGGCGCTCGGATAGAGTGCTGGCCGACTTAGGCATAAGACACCTCCGTTCGCTCCGCATCGTCTTGCGCGGATCCGCTGTGCCCGGCTGTCAGACCCGTATCGCAGATTTGCGCGACTTGGTATTGTGCAGTGCAGGCGCTACGTATAACGCGCGACGGGCCTGTTTGTTTCCCGCGTGGCGGCAGCGTGCCGAAAATTCCTGAGAGCTCCGTGATGCCGCTTGCGCGGCTGCTGCGCCAGTCCGGTGTGCCTTAGCGGGCTCTGCCTGGGCTGGCGGAGGCTACCGGAGCAAGCTCAGCCTGCGGCGTCCCGCGGTGGCAGACCATTACTTCCCAGACTGGGCCGCGGCTACTCGCCTGAGCTGCTGGCGGTCTGGCTTGCCTGACGCGAGCATCGGCAGCTCGGCCACGACGACCAGTCCCTGCGGCGCCGCGTAGCGGGGAAGCCGGCCGGCGACGACCGCCCGGATTCCTGCCAGGGTCGGCGGGTCGGCTGGATCAGCGGCGACGATGACCGCAGTGACCCGCTCGCCCCACACTGGGTCAGGAGCGCCGACGACGACTACCTCGCGTACTCCCGGGCAGGTGCGCAGCACCTGCTCGACCTGCGCGGCGACCACCTTCTCACCGCCGGAGTTGATCACGTCGTCCGCCCGGCCGTGCAGGAACAACCGGCCGTCCGGCCCCATGCCGCCGAGGTCGGATGTCACGAACCACCCGTCTTCCAGCGCCGCACTGGTCAGCTCGGGCGCCAGCCTGTAACCGGAGAACAGCACCGGGCCCCTGATCCGGATCCGGCCGTCCCGGCCGCTGGCCACCGCCACCTGGTCAAGGGGCACGCCGTCGTAGACGCAGCCTCCGCAGGTTTCCGTCATCCCGTAGGTCGTGACGACCCTGGCTCCAGCGGCTGCTGCCTCATCGAGCATTCCCGGCGGAATGGCCGCCCCGCCGAGCAGAATCGCCCGGAACCGGTCCACCGGCGCCCCGCTGTCCAGCAGCCTGCGCAACTGGGTGGGGACCAGCGAGACGTAGCTCGCCTCGTCGCCGTCGCCCCCGTCACTGGCCAGGGGATCGCCAGGCACCTCGGCGAGCACCGGCGTCGATCCAGCCAGGATCGAGCGGACCAGCACCCCGAGCCCGGAAACGTGATGCGTGGGCAGGCAGCACAGCCAGCGCTCGCCTGGAGCCGCCCCGAGCCGGTCAAGCGATGCGCGGGCGGATGCCAGCATCGCGGTGGCGGTGAGCTCGGCACCCTTGGGCCGCCCGGTCGATCCTGACGTTGCCAGGACGACGGCGACGTCCTCGGCCACGGCGGCCTGGGCATTCGAGGCCAGGTCAGGGTTCAGGAGCTTGTTATCCGTGTCGAAAGTCTCTAGCGCCGCGGGGGAAAACGCGGCGATCAGCTCGTCCAGCCTGGGCCGCGGCAGCGTCGCGTCCAGCGGGAGGATCGCCGGGCCGCTGCCATCGAGCGCGGCGCCGAGCAGGTCAAGCAGCCGGCTGCCTGGCTGCCTGGGCGGTACCAGGACCGCGTGCAGTGGCCGGACAGTCACGGACGTAAGGTTAATCGGCGGATTCAGCCACGCGACGCGAGGGGGAAACGTGATCGACTGGAAGTCGTCAGGGCCGGCTCCAGGGCAGGAGTACTCCGACATCCTGTATGACACTGCCGAGGGAATCGCGAAGATCACGATCAACCGGCCTGAGGTGCGCAACGCGTTCCGGCCGACGACGCTCTTCGAGCTCCAGCATGCCTTCAACGTCGCCAGGGACGACCCAGCGATCGGCGTGATCATCCTGACTGGCGCCGGCGAGAAGGCGTTCTGCTCAGGCGGGGACCAGCGGATCCGCGGCGACGACGGTTACCTCGACGAGCACGGCACCGGCCGCCTCAACGTGCTTGACCTGCAGGTGCAGATCCGCCGGACGCCCAAGCCGGTGATCGCGATGGTCGCCGGCTACGCGATCGGCGGCGGCCACGTGCTGCACGTCTGCTGTGACCTGACGATCGCGGCCGACAACGCGGTCTTCGGCCAGACCGGGCCGAAGGTCGGCTCGTTCGATGGCGGCTACGGCTCCTGGCTGCTGGCCGCGACAGTCGGGCTGAAGAAGGCCCGCGAGATCTGGTACCTGTGCCGCCAGTACAGCGCTCAGGAAGCGCTGGACATGGGCCTGGTCAATACCGTCGTCCCGCTCGCCGACCTGGAGAACGAGACAGTCGCCTGGGCCCGAGAGCTGCTGGCCAAGTCGCCGCTTGCGCTTCGGATGCTCAAGGGAGCGATGAACGCGGTGACCGACGGCGCCGCCGGAATGCAGCAGTTCGCCGGGGACGCGACGTTGCTGTATTACATGAGCGAGGAGGCCCAGGAGGGTCGCAATGCCTACGTGCAGAAGCGGCCGCCGGACTTCGCGAAGTTCCCGCACCGCCCGTGACGACGAGCGGCGCGGCGTCACGTGAGCTCGTCGCCGAGCTGCTGCCCACCCTGCGCGCGTTCGCGATCCCGATGCGGAACCGCTTCCGCGGCATCACCGTGCGGGAGGGAGCTCTGCTGCACGGCCCGGCAGGATGGGGCGAGTTCTCGCCGTTCGCTGAGTACGGGCCGGAGGAAAGCTCGCGGTGGCTGGCGAGCGCTCTTGAGTCAGCCACAGTCGGCTGGCCGGAACCAGTCAGGAAGTCGATCGGCGTCAACGTGACCGTGCCGGCGGTCGGTCCGCAGCTCGCGCACGAGATCGTCGCGCGAGCGGGCTGCCGGACCGCCAAGGTCAAGGTTGCCGAGCCTGGGCAGGGTCCGGACGACGACGTCGAGCGGGTCGCCGCCGTGCGGGACGCGCTCGGTCCGGCCGGCCGGATCAGGGTGGACGCCAACGGCGGCTGGGACGTGCAGCAGGCGCAGGCGATGCTTGACCGGCTGAGCCCGTTCGGCCTGGAGTACGCCGAGCAGCCGTGCGCGACCCTCGACGAGCTGGCCAGGCTGCGCCGTCAGACCGGCGTTCCGCTTGCCGCCGACGAGTCGATCCGCAAGGCCGCCGATCCGCTCGCCGTGCGCGCGGCCGGCGCGGCCGACATCGTCGTGCTGAAGGTCGCTCCGCTCGGCGGCGTCCGGCCAGCCCTGGAGATCGCGCAGGCCTGCGGCCTGCCCGTGGTGGTCTCCAGCGCCATCGAGTCGTCCGTGGGCCTGGCAGCCGGGGTCGCGCTCGCCGCGGCGCTGCCTGAGCTCGGCTACGACTGCGGGCTGGCGACGATGAACATGCTGACCGGCGACGTGACCGCCGAGCCGCTCCTGCCCGAGGATGGGATGCTGCCCGTCCGGCCGGCCATCGTTGATCAGGAACAAATTCAGGCCTGGGAATGTGATCCCCGGCCCTGGCGGCAGCGGGCAGCGGCTGCCGCGGAGTTCCTGAGGTGAGCCGGCCACGTCACCAGGCCCGGCCCGGCGGATGAACCCGTCGACCGCCCTGGCCGCCGCCGTCGTCGACGAGTTGATCAGATGCGGGATGCGCGAGGCCGTGATCGCTCCCGGGTCGCGCAGCGCGCCGCTGGCCATGGCCTTGCACCGCCGCGCTGAGGCAGGTGACCTGCGGCTGAACGTGCGAATCGACGAGCGCAGCGCCGCCTTCTGCGCGCTCGGCCTGGCCAAGGCCAGCGGGATACCCGTCGCCGTAGTTTGCACATCGGGCACGGCGCCGGCGCACTTTCACGCTGCCGTGATCGAGGCGGACGAGTCGGACGTGCCGCTGCTGGTGCTGACCGCCGACCGGCCGCCCGAGCTGCGCGGAACCGGCGCCAACCAGACGATCGACCAGCTCAAGCTGTACGGGTCGGCGGTGCGGTGGTTCTGCGAGGTGGGCGTCGCGGAGGACGGGACGCCCAGGGCCGGTTACTGGCGCTGCGTCGTCAGCAGGGCCTGGGGGCTGGCGTCCGGCTCGGCGGGCGGACCGGCTGGGCCAGTGCACCTGAACCTGCCGCTGCGCGAGCCACTGGTACCTGACATGGAGGGGGCGGGGGGCAGCCTCGTAGCGAGCGGCGTCGATGCGGCTGATGAGATCACGGTCAGCGACGATGTCACGGCGGCTGATGAACTTACCTCTAGCGACGACGGGCTCGCAGCTGCTGGCTTGCTCGGGGCCGCGGACGAGACTGGCGGCGTGCTAGCTGGCCGGGCTGGCGGGGCGCCGTGGACCAGGTTCGCGGAACTGGCTGAGCTGGACTGGACCGAGCGAGGGCTGGTCGTGCTCGGTGACGGCGACTACGACGCCCGGCCAATTATCGAGCTGGCCCAGGAGGCGGGCTGGCCGGTGCTCGCCGAGCCGTCGTCCAACGGCCGCCGGGGCCCTCTCGCCTTGTCGGCTTATCAGTACCTGCTTGCTGATCCCGGCTTCATGGCCGCGCACCAGCCGGACGTCATCGTTTCCGCGGGACGGCCAGGCCTGTCCCGCGGCCAGTCGGCGCTGCTCGGCGTCGGCGGGA
>JASHXW010000286.1 GCA_030043395.1 Streptosporangiaceae bacterium | reverse complement strand
CGGTTCCGCCATCCGCCATCCCCACCACCTTGGTGATCGACCGCACCGGGCACATCGCGGCGCGGGTGGTCGGCGGCATCTCGTACTCGGGCCTGAAGGCACTGATCTCCAAGATCCTTGCGGAGAAGACATGACCCAGGACCTCGCGGGCCGGTCCGCTGGAGCCGTCGACGGCACGGGCGCCGTCGACGGCACGGGCGACGCTGCTCAGGCCGGCGCCGGGGCCGGGGCCGCTGCGGGCGCTGGGCAGGCCGGAACGCCTGGGTCGCCTGCTCCTTCGGTCAGGGCGCGGAGCGCTAAGTTCGGCGTGCGGGGCTGGCTGCGCTGGGGCTGGCGGCAGCTCACCTCGATGCGGACCGCGCTGGTGCTGCTCTTCCTGCTCGCGCTGGCCAGCATCCCGGGATCGGTTCTGCCGCAGGAGGGCATCGACCCAGCGGCGGTGACCCAGTACTACGCGTCCCACCCTGCTCTGGCGCCCATCCTGGCCAAGCTGTCGGGCTTCGACGTGTTCGGGGCGCCCTGGTTCGCCGCCATCTACCTGCTGCTGTTCACCTCGCTGGCTGGCTGCGTGCTGCCACGTGCCTGGCGGCTCGCCCGGTCGGCGCGGCAGCCACCGCCGAAAGCGCCGCGCAACCTGGTGAGGCTGCCGCAGGCGGCGAGCTTCCCCACCGCGATGGGGCCCGGCGAGGCGCTAACGGCCGCGCAGCGGGTGCTGAGCCGCAAGCGATTCAGGACCCGGTCCGGCGATGGCTGGGTCTCGGCGGAAAAGGGCTACCTGCACGAGTGCGGCAACCTGCTTTTCCACATAGCGCTGCTCGGCCTGCTCGGTTCTGTCGCGCTTGGCGGCCTGTTCGGGTACAAGGCGAACAGGCTCCTCGTGGACCACGCCAGCTTCTCCAACTCTCCTACCGAGCTTGACGTCTTCCGGCCTGGTCGGTTCGTGTCCGCGACTGACCTGCAGCCGTTCTCGATGACGCTGAAGAAGTTCAGCGCGCAGTACATCCAGAGCGGACCGCAGCGCGGGCAGCCGGCGTCGTACAACGCGTACGTCTCGTACGCCTCGACCTACGGCGGACGGCGGCACAACTATGACTTGCGGGTCAACCACCCGCTGAACGTGGACGGCGTGCAGGTGTTCCTGATCGGGCACGGGTACGCGCCGGTCTTCAAGGTCACCGATGGCGCCGGCCGCGTGGTGTTCAACCAGCCTGTGCCGTTCATCCCGATCCAGACCACGGGCCTCGCCTCAGGCGGCGTGATCAAGGTGCCTGATGCCAGCCCGCAGCAGCTCGGCTTCGCCGGGGTTTTCCTGCCGACCGAGGTGGTACTTCCGGGCGGGCGGCTCAGCTCGGCGTTCCCGCAGGCGCTGATCCCGCGGGTCAGCCTGGTCTCGTACGCGGGCAACCTTGGCCTGAACAGCGGCCAGCCGCAGTCGGTCTACACCCTGGTCACCAGGCACATGCACAAGCTCGCGGTCCGGCCGAGGCCGCTGGCGCCAGGGCAGTCGATCGTGCTGCCGCATGGGCTTGGCAAGCTGACGTTCACCGGCTACGAGCAGTGGGCCAGCCTGGCGATCACCTATGACCCTGGCCAGATGCCCGCGCTGATCTCCGCGCTGACAGCCCTGGCCGGCTTGATCTTGTCGTTCCTGGTGCGACGGCGCCGGATGTTCGTCCGGACCCGCCAGGTAGCTGGGGGCGCGACAGTAGTCGAGGTGGGCGGCCTGACCAGGTCGGACGCGGCAGGTGGCTTCGAGGAGGAGTTCGCCGACCTGGCCGGCGAGCTCGCGCTCGCGCTCGGGGCCGATGCCGCCAGTGAAGCGGCCGCCGGTGAAGCGGACGCCAGTCAAGCAGCCCTCGCCCAAGTCAAGGGAGAGTGAGTAGCAGTGCCGAACATGCATCTCGCCGACGTCAGTAACGTCGCTTTGGTCGCGGCCATCGCGATTTACGGCGTGGCCATGCTCGCCTACGCATGTGACTTCGCGTTCGGCAGGCGGACGCGGGCAGGCGCGGCTGTGGCGGCTGGCGCCAAGCCTCAGGAGGCCGGCGCCGCCGACGCCGCGGGAGCCGAGTCAGCCGCAGCAGAACCGCAGACTTCGGCGAGCACGGTGCTCGTCGGGGCCAGGGCAGGCGCGGGTGCAGGTGCAGGGTCAGCGGACGCCGACATGGCCGGGCACTCCTTCCCGGCCGACCCGGCCGACCCGACGGAGCTTGCCGACCTCGGCCCGGTGGAGCACCTCACGCCGCCGGCGCTGACGCTGCCTGGCCCGAAGCCGCCGCGCTGGCCGCAGGGGTCCTGGATGCGCGTGGCCTTCGGGCTGACGTGCACCGGGCTGGCGCTGCAGATGTTCGCGATCGCGACCAGGGGAATCGCCGAGCACCGGGTTCCCTGGGGCAACATGTACGAGTTCATTGCCGCGATCACGTGCGCGGCCGTCCTCGTCCTGGTGATCGCGTCGATCAGGTTCCGTGCTTACTTCATGGGCCTGTTCGTCTTGCTTCCGGTCGTCTTGGCGCTCGCCGTCGACGTCGTGGTCATCTACACGCCGGTCGGGGCGCTCGTGCCGGCGCTGCAGTCGTACTGGAT
>JASHXW010000285.1 GCA_030043395.1 Streptosporangiaceae bacterium | reverse complement strand
AAGGTGACCGGCATCGGCAACGCGGGCGGCAAGGGTGGCACGCCCTCGGTCGTGACTGGTCACATCATCGGCCTGAACGCGTCTGTGGACGCCAAGGACGAGATCGTGAACACCGTCGAGCGACTGACCCACCTGATCGCTCACAACGCTCCGATCCGGCCGGGCGACTCGGGCGGCCCGCTGGTCAACACGGCGGGCCAGGTGATCGGCATCGACACGGCGGGCTCCTCGTCGAGCGACTTCCGGCTCGGTACCGCGACCAGGGCGTTCGCGATCCCGATCAACGAAGCAGTCGCGATCGCCAACAACATCGAGGCAGGCCACGCGTCCAGTCAGATCCACATCGGAGCGACCGCGTTCCTCGGCGTGCAGGTCCTGTCTGCTTCGCAGGCGGTGGCGGACGGCTACCACATCAGCTCGGGAGTGGCGGTCGCCGGCACCATCGCGGGCACGCCGGCCTCCAGGACGGGCTTGGGCCAGGGTGACGCGATCGTCTCGGTAGACGGACATTCAGTTGGGTCGCCTAACGCACTCCAAACCCAGCTCGAGAAGCACCACCCCGGTAACACCGTCACGATTGGCTGGGACACCAGCAACGGGAACGCGCACTCGTCAACGGTCGTGCTCATGAAGGGCCCGAACGGCTGAGGCGCTGGTTGCCCCGCCGAGAAGCGGCGGGGCAACAAAGGCCCGCATGTGGCACAAAGCATGTTTGCTAGCGGAAGTCGCGGCTGCGCGCCGCTGCGACGACCCTGAGCTTGCGCAGGTTCTGAGCGAGCAGGCTAACCGCTCCGTCGAGCCGCTCCACTCGGCCGGTCACCAGCAGCGCGCTTGCGTTCACCCCGACACGCCGAAATCTCTGCCACACGTCTGGGGGGCAGATGACGTTCGCCATGCCGGTCTCGTCCTCCAAGCTGAGGAAGACCACGCCGCGCGCTGTCCCCGGCTGCTGCCGGTGCGTGACCAGGCCGCCTACGGTGATCACCGAGCCGTCAACCGCGTCCCGCAGGCTAACTGCCGGGATCACGTCGCGCTCGGCGAGCATCTGCCTGATGTGCTCGATGGGATGAGTCCCGTAAGTCCCGGTCGCCCAGAGATCGGCGAACGTCACCTCTGCCTCGGTCATGGCCGGAAGCGGCGGAGCCTTCATCCCGATCGTCGTGCCAGGTAGCTGGCACTGGTCAATCGTCGCCATAGCCCCGGCTGCCCACAGCGCCTCCCGTCGCGACAACCCCAGGCACTCGAATGCGCCAGCGGTCGCCAGCGCCTCGAGCGCGGGACGGGGCAACGCCGTCCGCCTGGCGAAATCCTCCAGGTCTGCGTATGGCTGGCCAGCCACGATCGCCTCGGCCGCGTCCTTGCCCAGGTTCCGCACCTCGGCTAGGCCCACGCGGATGACGGGCTGATCAGGGACTGGTTTCCCGCCGGACGGCGCTGCGCTGTCGTCATCAAACGGCGCTGGCCCGTGGTCACCAGCCGGCGCTGGCCCGTGGTCACCAGCCGGCGCCTCGAGCACTGCGAGGACGCCGCTGGCATTCACGTCGACCCCTCGGACCTCGACCCCGTGCCGACGCGCGTCGCTGATCAAGCTTGCCGGTGAATAGAACCCCATCGGCTGGGCGCGCAGCAGCGCCGCGGTGAACGCCGCTGGGTAGTAGCACTTCAGCCACGCGCTGGCATAGACCAGGTACGCGAAGCTGATCGCATGCGACTCGGGGAAGCCGTAGCTGGAGAACGCCAGGATCTTGACGTAGATGTCCTCGGCGACGTCCGCTGGTATCCCCCGCTCTGCCATGCCGTCGAGCAGCCTGGCGCGCAGCTCCTCGATCCGCTCGGGGGCGCGCTTGGAGCTCATCGCCTGGCGCAGCCGGTCGGCTTCATTTGGAGTAAATCCGGCGCAGTCCATCGCGATCTGCATCATCTGCTCCTGGAACAACGGCACACCGAGGGTCTTGCCCAGCGCCTGATGCATCGACGGGTGCGGCAGGTACGGCGGCTCGTCTCCGCGACGACGGCGCATGTACGGGTGCACCGAGCCACCCTGGATCGGGCCTGGCCGGATCAGCGCGACTTCGACCACCAGGTCGTAGAACTCCCTCGGCCGCAGCCGCGGCAGTGTCGCCATCTGCGCGCGTGACTCGACTTGGAACACCCCGACCGTGTCGGCATCACACAGCATGTCGTAGACGCCCGGATCCTCCTGCGGAATGGAGTGCAGGTTCCACCGCTCACCGTGATAGCTGGCCACCTGCTCGAAGCAGTCCCGCAACGCGGTCAGCATCCCCAGCCCGAGCAGGTCGAACTTGACCAGCCCCGCGTACGCGCAGTCGTCCTTGTCCCACTGCAGGACGCTGCGGTTCGGCATCCGCGCCCACTCCACCGGGCACACCTGCGCCACCGGCCGGTCGCAGATCACCATCCCGCCCGAGTGGATCCCGAGATGGCGGGGAAGCCGCTGCATGCGTTCGGCCAGGGCGACGACTGGCTCCGGAACGCCGGCATCCGGGGGCAGTGGCTGTCCCGGGCCGTAAGCCCGCGGGCCAACTTGCTTGGACCAGTGGTTCTGCTGCTCAGGGGAGT
This sequence comes from Streptosporangiaceae bacterium, assembly GCA_030043395.1. The sequence continues at coordinate 2,086 of JASHXW010000285.1, read as the reverse complement.
AGCCGAGCGCCCTGCCTGCGTCGCGAATCGCCATTCTCGGCCGGTACGCGATCACGTTCGCGACCTGCGCCGCCCGCTGTCTTCCGTACCGGTCGTAGACGTACTGGATGGCTTCCTCGCGCCGCTGGTGCTCGATATCGAGGTCGATGTCGGGCGGTCCGTCCCGGCCGGCCGACAGGAAACGCTCAAACAACAAGCCATGCATAACGGGATCCACGCTCGTAATGCCGAGCGCGAAGCAGACCGCCGAGTTAGCGGCTGAACCCCGACCCTGACAGAGAATGCTGTTGTCATTACAGAACTTCACGATGTCGTGCACGATCAGGAAGTAGCCAGCGAACCCGAGATGCTCGATGACGTCGAGTTCGTGGGCGATCTGGCGGTACGCCCCGGGGATGCGTTCTGCGTCGGGCGGGCCGTAGCGTTCCGGAGCCTTCTCGGCGACGAGGGCTCGCAGCCAGGTCATCTCGCTGTGCCCGGTCGGCACGGGGAAGTCGGGCAACCTCGGCGCGATGACCGTGAAGTCGAACGCGCATTCCGCAGCAAGCTCGACAGTCCGCTCGAGCACCCCTGGATAACGGCGTAGGCGGCGGGCCATCTCCGCACCAGAGCGGATGTAGGCAGCCCCGGACGCGGCCAGCCATCCGTCCATCTCGTCCAGGCTGCTGCGCGCCCGGATGGCAGTCAGCACCTGGGCGAGCTTGGCGTCGGCTGGCGTGGCGTGATGGACATTGTTCGTGCCGACAACGGCGAGTCCCTCGCGGCACGCGAGCTCGTACAAGGCGTCGTTCCGCTCGTCGTCGTCCGGCTGATCGTGGCTGATCAGCTCGACGACGACGTTGTCCCGGCCGAACATGTCAGTAAGCGCTCGCAGCTCCGCCGTGGCGGCGGCAAGAGGGGTCTTGGCGGCACTTGATGCCAGGGCGGCGCCTGATGCCAGGGCGGCGCCTGATCTCAGAGCGGCGGGCACGGTGCCCTTGCGGCAGCCAGTCAGCACGACCCAGTGCCCGTCATGCGCGTTCGCGAGTGCCTCGATGTCATAGGCCGGCCGACCCTTCTCGCCCCCGGCGAGGTGAGCGGCGCTGATTACCTCGCACAACCGCCGGTAGCCGTCCGGATCGCGGGCAAGCACGAGCAGGTGACGTCCGACCGGATCGGGGATGCCCGCTCTTGGCGTCCCAGCAGGCGCGAGCTGCCCACGTTTCATGATCTCGAGCCGCCCGCGTTTCATGATCTCGAAGAGCAGGGCGGCATCTTTGCCACCCAAGTCTTCGAGATCATGAGCGTTCGTGGGGATCGGGGTGATCGGGGCGTGCTTCGGCGGGATATCCAGGCTCAGTTCAGCGCCGAACACCGTTGCCAGTTCGCATCCCGCGCCGTCCTCGCTGCTCTTGAAGCGAGCGGCTGCCTGGGCGAACTGCGGCACACCGTACATCCCGTCATGATCGGTGATGGCGATGGCGGTCAAGCCCTGGTTCGCCGCCTCCGCGATCAGCTCCTCAGGCGCCGACGCGCCATCGAGGAAGCTGTACGAGGAATGGCAGTGCAGCTCCGCCCAGGGAGTCGTTCGCCCAGCGGGAGACCGCCTACCCGGCGCACCCTTGGTCGGCAGCTTGGTGACGGACGGCTTCTGTTCGCCTTGCGGGCCCCCCTGCTGTCCCGGCCGGTCCGGCTCTTCTTCGGCTGGCTCGCCCTGCGCCTGCCGCCAGGACAGGCGTCGCTCGAACTCCCGCCACGGAACTGGCGGGTTATCCCAGCCCATTGCTTTCCCCCATCACACTGGTGCTTTCCCTCATCACACTGGGTGGGGGTCAGGTTCGGTGGTGTAGGCGCGTCCAGTTGGCGTGATCCAGGTGAAGGTTCCAGGGATAAGTTGTGCGAGTGCCCAGCGGGCGTGCTGCTTGAGCTGGTGGTGGAACCTGCACAGGCCGCCGAGGTTGCATCTACAGGTCTTGCCACCTTGGTCGTAGGGCGTGGTGTGGTCCAGGTCGCACCGCCAGGCGGGCTGACGGCAGGTCGGGAACCGGCAGGTCAGGTCTCGGGCGACGACGAACTCCCACTCTCGTGGCGGTGGCCGGTAGGCGGC
>JASHXW010000284.1 GCA_030043395.1 Streptosporangiaceae bacterium | reverse complement strand
GCCGGTTCGAGTACGGCTCCTTGGTCGGCCATCCGCCCCGGCTGGAACCCGACGGCAGCGTGCTGGCGGGTTACCGGCACTGGGACGTCGACGAGTTCGGATTCCCTGACGGCGAGTTCGAGATCCGGACGTTCAGCGGCGGCGACTACATAGGCCGCTTCATGTGCAAGCCCGCGCCGCAGTCCAGGCCGTCGGCCCAGGCCCGGCTCGTCGCGGTGACGCTGGCTGACCAGGCAGGGCGAGCGTTCGCGCCTTCGCGCGCTCCGAGCCAGATCGGCTGACCGGCCGGACGGATGATCGGCGGCACAGGCCGGGAGCCGGGCAGACAGCCAGCAGCCTGGCCCTGAGTGGATCGTGGCACGCCCGTCGGCCAGACTAGGCCAATGGAATTCAGGGGCGGGTGAGCGGCGTGGTCGTACCGCTTGCTGCCCGCATCGTGGTTGCCATCATCGGCGGCGTGCTCGTCATCGCCGCGGCCAACAGCGTGATCTCGACGATCATCGTGCCGAGGCTGTCCGGGGGAATGCTGACCAGGACGGTCGACTGGCTCGTCGAGAGCGTCTACGAGCTCGCCTCCTCCAGGATCAAGAGCTATAAGCGCGCGGACCGCATGCTCGCGACGCAGGCCGCAGCGACGCTGCTGATGCAACTGCTCGCCTGGCTTCTCATCTTCTTCGTGGGCTTCTCGCTGCTGTTCTGGCCATCGCAACGGCACGGGATCACCGCGGCGTTCACGACAGCCGGGCCTGCCCTGTGGGAAGTCGGATCGGCGACTGCCAGCGGCGCCTGGCAACGAGCCGTTCTTGACGTCGCCTCGCTGACCGGCATCGTCACGGTCACGCTGCAGATCGCATACCTGCCAACTTTGTACTCGGCCTTCAACCGCCGCGAGACCGAGGTGGCGCTGCTGAACGCCCGCGCCGGCGTGCCGTCCTGGGGGCCTGAGCTGCTGGCTCGCACGCACTATGCGCTCGGCTCAGGCGTTTCGACGGTCGACACGCTGCCTGACCTCTACGCGCAGTGGGAGCGGTTCGCCGCGGACATCGCCGAGAGCCACACGACCTACCTGCCGCTGGTCAGGTTCCGCTCACCGCGACCACTCTCCTCGTGGGTGACCTCGCTGCTATGCGTCCTGGACTCCGCAGCCCTGTACCTGTCTCTGTCGCCGCAGGCAGCCCCGGTCGTGCCAGCCCGGATGTGCCTGCGAAGCGGGTTCACCTGCCTGAACGACATCGCCAGGGGGATGCGCTTGAAGGTCCCCGAGGAGCCTGAGGGCATCACCCTGCAGTACGACGACTTCCTCGACGCGATCGCCCGGATGGAGAAGGTCGACTTCCCGATCGAGCGCAAGCCGGAGGAAGCCTGGCTTGACTTCGTCGGCTGGCGGCAGAACTACGAGGCGGCCGCATACGCCATCGCGTACTCCATCGAGGCCGTACCTGCCATGTGGTCGGGCCCGCGGCGGCGGCCCGAGGCGCAGATCGCGCCGCTACGGCCTCCGCCGGGGCGCGCGGCCAAGCAACCAGGCGCGGAGACCGGCAAGCCGGCCGCCGCTGACCAGCCAAACCAGACGCGGGCCCGGTAAACCACAGCAGGCAAGTAGGGTTTGTTCCACATCGATGAAACGGCTCGGGCGTGCCGAAACGTCTTATGCGTGCACTGGCCATTGCACCTGACTTCGTTTACGACCGAGGAGAGGGAATGAACCTTCCGCGTTGGGCGCCGCGAACCGCCGCAGTGGTGGCCGGCCTGACATTGCTCGGAACACTGCCAGCCGGCGTTGGCCTGGCATCGGCCGCCGGCCCCGTGGGCGGCCCGACCGTGAAGCTGATGGCCCCACAGAAAACCATCACCGAACAGCTATACGGAGACTCCGGGATCTACATCGATCCTGGCGTGTACATCGAAGCATTCGGCGCGGCGCTGCAGTTCGACGTGCAGCGTGCGAGCTACTCCAAGCCACTGACCATCTCGCAGGTCCTTACCGGGCCCGGCGGCAGGAAGGTCCTGCGGCCGCTGCCATCCCGGGTGCTCGACGGCTGGAACGGCCTGCGCCGGTTCTTCCGCCTGACGCTGAAGAACTCGCACGGCAAGACGGTCGGCAACAACGTGATGTCGTTCTGCCCCGACTCGGGTGACCCGCAGCGCGCCACGCCGAACAGCCCGGCCGACTCCCCCTTCCCGGAGAGTTGCAGCACCAATCCGTTCACGCTCGGAATGGTCTGGGGCCTGCAGCGGGGATGGGGCGAGGACCCGTTCCAGTCCCCCATCATCATCATCGGCGGCGGTGCCCGCCCGGCGTCCCGGCCGTACAAGCTCAAGCTCGGCATCTACAAGGACACCGTCACGATCACGCGGATGTGGCGGCGGCTGCTGCACATCAGTGCCCGCGACGCGTCGGTGACCGTGCGCGTCAAGGTCGTCAAGGGACACGGGTGCGTGGACATCTGCCCGCCGGCCCCGCTCGCACGCGGGGTCGCCGCCGCGTCCGGCAGGCCCGCCGGGTCACGGCACGGGTTGCCGAACCTGCCTCAGGTGCCGACGATGAAGAACCCGCCGTCCTCGATCTTGCCCGACCTGGTTCCGTTGCCCTCGTGGGGAATCGGCATCGATAACTCCGGCGCCAAGGCCAACCACGCGGCAAAGTCCTTCCTGACCTTCGCCGGGACCGTCTGGGTCGGCGGTCACTCCCGATTCGACGTCGAGGGCTTCAGGACCGGCCATTCCTCGGTCATGAAGGCGTACCAGTACTTCTGGAAGGACGGCCGGGTCATCGGCCGGGCCCGCGCCGGAACGATGGGATACGGCGGCAAATGGGGCCACGGCAGCTATCGCTGGCACTTCGCTCAGTGGGCGCAGTTCCGCCTGCTGAATGCGCACAAGTCCGTGGTGCTGTTCAGCCACAAGGTCGGCTTCTGCATCGCGCCGACAGACGCGATCGACCTGCTCCTGCCGCGCGCGGCCTGGAATCCCACCGAAAACGGCCCGACGGGCGACTGCGGCTCGCCGAGCGCGCTGTGGGTGCAGGAGACGCTGCCGCTCGGCTGGGGCGACACCTACGAGTGCGTCGGCGGCCAGTCGTTCAATGTCAGCAACCTGCCCAACGGCACGTACTACATCGAGGTCATCGCCAACCCCGAGCACGTGATCTACGAGTCCAACTACAAGAACGACGTCTCGCTGCGCAAGGTCATCATCAGCGGAACGCCGGGCCACCGGACGGTCCGGGTTCCGGCCTATCACGGCATCGACGCTGAGCACACCAGCTAACTGAGGGCGGAACGCCCGAGGCTGACCGGCGCGCTCGGCGGCAAATGGAGGCCATCTCCCATGCCGCTGAGCGCGCCGTTTAGGATCGGCATGGCTCGCTGGGAACGAGCCTGCGCGGGAATTCGGGGGGATTCCTGCAGTCGGGGCAGTCGGAGATTCGGCAAATCGGGGGAAGACAATGGCCGGGCTCGGGGAACGCACGTCGACCACGCTCAGCAACAGACCAGACGACCCGGCGGCCGCCGCCACGGCCGCGGATCAGCAGCGACTGGTCACCGATCGGTTCTCGGCGCACGCCCAGCGCTGGCAGGACCTGTACGAGCGCACCGACCTGTTCAGCGTGATCCACCAGGAGCGCCATGCCCGCGCTCTCGCCCTGATCGACCAGAGGGCGCTGCCACCCGGTTCCCCAGCGCTGGAGATCGGCCCGGGCGCTGGCCTGATGACCGTGGCGCTGGCCACCCGCGGCTATCAGGTCACCGCGGTCGAGGCGGCACCGGAAATGATCCAGCTCGCGAGCAGCCGCGCGCGGGCGGCTGGAGTGTCCGGCCGCATTCGCCTCCTGCTCGGCGACGGCTGCCAGCTCCCGTTCCGCACCGGGCAGTTCGCTCTAGTCGTCGCGCTTGGCGTGGTGCCGTGGCTGACCCGGGCCGAGGACGGCATCGCCGAGATGGCCCGCGTCCTGCGGCCGGGCGGCTTCCTCGTCGTCAACGCTGACAACCGCTACCGGCTCAACATGGTGCTCGATCCGCGGCATCACCCGGCGCTTGACCCGGCTCGGGTGGCTGCAAAGTCGGCGCTGAGCTCACTCGGGCTCCGCCAGCAGACTCGGCGAAGAGCCGCGGTCACGGCGCACCGAATCGGCGACTTCGACCAGATAGTCGGCGCCGCGGGCCTGCAGATCATCACGAGCGCGACGTTCGGGTTCGGGCCGTTCACGCTGCTCGGCATGCCCGCCGTCCCCGGGCACCTCGGCGTCCCGCTGAACGCGCGCATGCAGCGGCTCGCCGACGCCAGGGTGCCGGTCTTCCGCACGGGCGGGAACCAGTACCTCGTGCTGGCCAGCCGCTCGGACCGCTGAGAGGCCGCCCGGACAGCGTGACCACCCCGGACAGCGCGACCACCCCGGCAGCACAGCCATGGAGCGGCCCGCCAGGCACGATCACTACCGCGCCTGGCGGGCCGAGTCGAGAGCCGGCGGCCAGTTACCCCTGCGCGGCGAAGTAGCCAGCC
>JASHXW010000283.1 GCA_030043395.1 Streptosporangiaceae bacterium | reverse complement strand
GTTCGAGCGCCTGACGACCGGGCGGACCGGCCACGAAGATGGTTCAGGGCTCGGGTTGTCGATCGTCCGGGCCATCGTCGACGCTCACGGGGCCGAGCTGACGATCCGTCCCCGCGCCGAAGGCGGCCTGATCGTGGAAGTTGCCTTCCCCAGCGCAACCGCCGGGAGACCGCGACCGGTCTCGAACGCAGTTGCTGGCAGGTGACGTCATCTGGTGATCCAGGGCGTCGACTTGTCCGCGGTGGGCGGCCCTAAGTCCGGCTACCGCGGCGGAGCCTTAGCTGACCTGCAGGCCACCGATGATGACCGAGAGCATCCGGTCAAGATCCCCGCCGCCGGGAGCCTGGTCGCTGGCCATCACCAGGCCCTGCGCCAGCCGGATCAGGTCAGGACCCGTGACATCGGGGCGCACGTCGCCGGCTTGCTGCGCCCGTTCCAGCAGGGCGCTGGTGGACTGCCCGACCACGGTCTTGCAGACCGGCAGGAACGTGGACTCCGTCTCCAGCGTCGCCACGAGCTCCCTGGCGAGTCCCCGCTTGCCGCTGCTGAAGACGACCAGCTCGCGCAACCACTCGGCCAGCGCGTCGCCGGGAGACTCCGCCGCGAGCAGCTTCGCTGCATGGCCGCCGAGCGCCACCACCTGGTCCCGGTAGACAGCCTCGAGCAGGCTCTGCCGGTTCGGGAAGTGCCGGTACAGCGTGCCGATCCCGACGCCTGCCCTGCGGGCGATCTCCTCCAGCGACACGTCGTCAGAACCGCGGTCAGCGAACGCTTCCCACGCCGCCGCGAGCAGCCGGTCATAGTTGCGCCGCGCGTCCGCGCGCATTCCCCGCTCGGGTCGGTCCGATTCCAGCAGGTCAAGCCCGGCCGCCGCAGCCTCGGCGGCTGAGTTTGCCGGCAACGCGTCCGGCGCGGGAGAAGCGCCTGCCGGGGTCTGCTCGCTTGCACTCATCGTCATAGCTCCACTCAACTTGCAAACCGGAGGGATCCTCCGTATAGTTACCGGAGGGATCCTCCGAATCAAGGTTAGCTCGTCCGGGCCCAGTTGGCCACTGGTAGCCCGGGGAGCCGCTCTCCATCCTGCCTGTACGGAAGGAAGCCATGTCGTCTTCAGTCACGACACAAGCACCGAACCCAATTCGCCCGCAGGCCCCGGCCGCCGGGCCCGATAAGAACAATGCGGCCAGCAGGCGTGGCCTGGGCATCACCCTCGCCGTCGTGCTCGTCGCGCAGCTCATGATCATCCTTGACATGACCGTGGTGAACATCGCGCTGCCGCGGATCGCCGATGGCCTGCACCTGCAGGCCGCCGGGCTGTCCTGGGTGATGAACGCTTACTCGCTCACGTTCGGCGGCCTGCTGCTGCTCGGCGGCCGGGCCGGCGACCTGCTCGGCCGGCGCCGGGTGTTCATGGCCGGGATCGCCGTGTTCACCCTTGCCTCACTGGCTGGCGGCCTGGCCACGTCGGCCCCGATGCTGCTTGCCGCCCGGGCCGTCCAGGGCGTTGGCGCGGCGTTCGCCACGCCGGCCACGCTCGCGACCATCGTCTCCAGCTTCCCAGAAGGCCGGCCGCGCACCCGCGCGCTTGCCCTGTTTACCGGAGTGATCACCGGCGGCGCCTCGCTTGGCCTGGTGCTCGGCGGCATGATCACGCAGTGGGAGACGTGGCGCTGGGTGTTCTTCATCAACGTGCCAGTCGGCGTCGCGGTGCTCCTGATCGCGCCCCGCTACCTGGCCGCATCCGCACGCCGGTCCGGCCGGTTCGACGTGCTCGGCGCGCTGACCTCCACGACCGGGATGGCAGCGCTCGTCTACGCCTTCATCCGCGCGGCGTCCAGCGGCTGGACCAACCAGCTGACGCTGGTCGCGTTTGCCGCCGCCGTCGCGCTGCTCGCTACCTTCGTCGTCGTCGAGGCACGGACCGCGCAGCCGGTCACGCCCCTGCGGCTGTTCGCCGACCGGACCCGCGCGGGCTCGTATGTCGCCAGGCTGCTGCTCATCGGCGGCATGTTCGGCATGTTCTTCTTCCTGACCCAGTTCGTGCAGAACGTGCTCGGATTCAGCCCGCTGCAAGCAGGCGTGTCCTTCCTGCCGATGACCGCAGCGCTGTTCGCCGTGTCCCGCCTGGCACCCAGGCTGATCCCGCGAGTCGGCGCCAAGCGGCTCATGCTGGCCGGGATGTTGCCGGCTATCGCCGGGCTGACCTGGCTCGCCCAGATCTCGCCAAGCACGACGTACCTGTCCGGAGTGCTCGGCCCGATGCTGCTCGTCGGCACCGGCATGGGCCTGGCGTTCGTGCCTCTGACCATGGCATCACTCGCGGGAGTCGCCCCTGAGGACTCGGGCGCGGCTTCCAGCATGGTCAACGTCAGCCAGCAGGCTGGCGGGGCGCTCGGCCTGTCCATCCTGGTCACGGTCTACGGCCATGCGAGCCGTGCCGCGGCGGCGCATGCGACCTCCGGGATCAGCCCGCTGGCCCACCTGCAGTACATCCTGGCTCACGCGATGGCCTCGTCCTTCGGCGCGGCGGCTATCTTCGACACGCTCGCGCTGCTGGTCATCGGCGCTGC
>JASHXW010000282.1 GCA_030043395.1 Streptosporangiaceae bacterium | reverse complement strand
TCGGTCAAGGCACGGCCGTCGGCGATCGGCGCGTGGTCGGCGATGGGCGCGCTTGGCGCCGCGCTCGGCCCGGTCATCGGCGGCAGCCTGGTCGAGGTCAGCTGGCGCTGGGTGTTCTGGGTCAACATCCCGGTCGGGCTCGCCGCCCTCTTGCTCGCCACGCGGGTCGTTCCCGAGAGCAAGGACGAGAACACCGCGGGACGGCCCGACATCATCGGCGCCGGGCTGCTCGCGGCCAGCGTCGGGCTCGTCGCGTTCGCCCTGGTCAAGGCTCCGGTGTGGGGCTGGGGGTCCCTGCTCTTCGTCGGGACGCTAGCCGGAGCGGTGGTACTCGGCGCGGCGATGGTGTTCCGCTCGCGGCTGCACCACTCCCCCGTCATCGAACTGGGCCTGCTGCGCTCGCGCACGTTCAGCGGCGCGTTCGCAGCCTCCATCTTGTACTACGCGGCATTCGGCGCGTTCGTGCTCAACGCCGTCGAGTTCCTCACCGAGGTGTGGCATTACTCGCCGGTGCAGGCGGGCTTGGCCCTCGCGCCAGGACCGCTGATGGTGCTCCCGTTCGCCAGGCTGGTCGCGCCGCTCGCCGCGCGCATCGGCGGGCCGGGCAGGGTCGCGGTGATCGGCTGCTTCGTGAACGCGGGCGCGATGCTGCTGTGGCTCGACCGGATCCAGCCGAATGCCGCCTACGTCACGCACCTGTTGCCGTCCCAGCTCCTCGGCGGCGTCGGCGTCGGGCTGGCGATTCCCGCGTTGCTAGGCGCTGGCACAGCCTCGCTTCCCCCGGCGAGGTTCGGCACCGGGAGCGGCATACTCAACATGGCGCGGCAGATCGGCACCGTGCTTGGCGTCGCCGGGCTCGTGGCAATCTTGTCCCACGCGGTGCCAGGAGATCCGGTCGCCACTTTCCGGCACGGCCTGACGATGATCATCGCGCTGTTCTCCGGGGCGGGCATCGTCGTCGCCGCCCTGCTGACCGCACGGCAGCGCCAGCCTCAGGTCACGCTGGAGGCAGTCCCTGCGCCGGTGCCTACGGCAGCGTGCCGCTGACGCCGAGTAACCGGACTCAGGTGATTTCGACCGTCGCCGAGGTGGACAGGATTTGTCCGGACGCGTTCTTGGCCTGCACGGCGAAGTACGGGCCCTTGCTGGTCACGGCGATGGAGGTCTCGAACCCTCTCTTCTTGACCGTGGTGAGAGGTTTCAGGGCTGTGGCTGACTTACCGGCGAGGACAGTCCAGTCCGCCACCTCGGTTGCGCCGTTCCAGCTCACGTAGACGGTCGCCCCGCTGGAGGTCGGCTTGGCGACCACTGCGGGAGGCTCGGTCGGCTGGCCCGTCCACAGTTTGGAGAACGCGCGGTAGGAGGGCGCGGTCGGGACCATGACTCCGTCGAGAAGCAGCTTGCCGGTGGAGGAGAACTGAGAGAACCTCGCGGCCGTGCCCCAGTCGACGAACATGTCGCCGTCCGGCAGCAGCTGCGCGCTGCCCATGGCAGCCCCGCGCACGACGCCAGGGTGGACGAAGGCCTTGACGAGGTCCACCTGCATCGTCGTGGTGTCGAAGCTGAGGATCAGCGCTCGTGATCGCTTCTCATTCCGGATCGACCCGGCCGCGCCGTTGTCGAAGACCGTCAGCTGGCCGTGCCCGTGCGGTCGGACGTGATGCTGCCAGTGGAACGCGGCCCCAGGTCCCATGGTGAAGTCTGAGTTCATGCCGTTCATCTGCCACACGATCGAGCCGTCGGTCTTGCTGAGCCGGTAGATCGTCCAGGTGTGCCGGCTCGAGACCAGGAAGTCACCCGAGCTGTCCACGTCGATCGAGTTGATGTGGAAGTAGTCGAATGGCTGGGCCTGCGTACCCGTCCCGTCCAGCGGCTTGTAGCTCTCCGTAATCGGCACGGTCGGGTAGCTATCCCACTCGAACAGCAGCTCGCCGGTGGCGATGTCGATCTCCTGGAAAACGCCGGAGAAGATGTAGCCAGACGTCGGGCCGCCTATCGCCGAAAGGTCGACGCCATCGTGCCGGGCGTAGGCGCTGATCAGCGCCGTGTTCTGCGGCGTGATGAGGAACTCGTGCAGGTCGGCCATGAGCCCGTTCTGAACCTGGATGGTCTGCTGAACCGTGTAGGTGGAATCGGCGATGACGACCTCGCCCTGGCCGTGGCCATCGACCACTATCCCCTGCCACCACGTCAGCACTGGCTCGCCGTTCAGCGTTTGCGTGTTGAAGTCCAGGATGTGCTCGGTGCTGGTGTCCGGCCCGAACCAGACAAGCTCGCCGGCTGAGTCGAGTATGACCGCGCCGCCGGACCCCGGGCCGCTGGCCGGGGAGTCGACGAAGATGTACCGCGACGGTGAGACCGGCCCGTACTGGGTCACCGCGATCTTCGGTGGCTGCACGTCCGGGCGGGTGACGAAGTGCAGCCGCTCGCTGGCCGGGACCGGCACGAACCCAAAGCCCGCGTTTCCCCAGCCGGAATTTCCCCAGCCCGAAGGACGCGCGAAGACCGCCCGGTCGCTCAGGCCGACAACGGCCGCTCCGGCTACGGACGCGCCGGCCAGCCTGAAGAGCCGCCTGCGGGAGATCTGCTCGGTCATTGGTGGCCTTTCAGGTATTAAGTGGCCACACCCTGCAGAGAACCTAGTCATACCGAAAGCTCGTGTAGGCGTGGCGTTAACCGCAAAACGAGGCAGAGGTAGCGGTAGCCTACGCGCCCGGGCGCCTCTTCGTCGGTTGCATCACCTGGGCGTGATCATCCTGCAACTACTGGCCAGTTGGCCGTCGAGCGTCGGAAGGACTAGCTAGCCTGGCGAAGGCAGCGGCAGGCACGGGCCGCGGCTAGCCGACGCGGCAGGGAAGGCAAGCGCAATGACGTTCAGCGGGTGGCCAGAGCAGGCACTGGACTTCTATGAGGACCTCGAGAACGACAATTCCCGCTCGTTCTGGACCGCCCACAAAGCGATCTACGACGAGGCGGTGCTGCGCCCGATGGCCGAGCTCACCGAGGAACTCGCTGCGGAGTTCGGCGAGGCCAAGATCTACCGGCCCTATCGTGACCTGCGGTTCAGCGCGGACAAGACGCCGTACAAGACCAACATCGGCGCGAGCATCGGCTCGGCGTACATCCAGCTATCGGCCAGCGGGCTCGCGGCCGGCAACGGCATGTACCACATGGCAACCGACCAGCTCGAGCGTTACCGGCAAGCTGTCGAGAACGACCTCACCGGCCACGAGCTCGAGCGGACCATCGCCGAGCTGGCCAGCGATGGCTACAAGGCCCAGGGCCGGGACAACCTGAAGAGGGCACCGCGTGGATTTCCCGCTGATCATCCGAGAATCGAGCTGCTGAAGTACAAGGGCCTGATCGCCTGGCACGAGTGGCCGGTCGAGCCGTGGCTGAGCTCGCCGAAGGCCAAGGACTATGTCAGGGAGTTCCTGGTCGCTACCCGGCCGCTCAGCGACTGGCTGGACGGCCACGTCGGCGAGTCCGAGCTCAGCGACGACCGGCGGCGGTAGACGTCACAGCGACTGTGAACGTCACGGTGGCAGGCAGAGGCTCCGCGGCACAGGTCACAGCGGCGGGCTTGCGCTGAGGTAGCTGGCGAATCGCTCGTCGACCTGCTCGGCCGTCAGGCCGAAGTCGGCCAGCGAGTACTGGTGCCCGCGGCCCGCGCCGCGCGCCGCTCCCCCGCCACTCGAAGCCCCGCCGCGCGTGCTCTCCGCCTGCATCGCGCGCATCGCGGCGGCGGCCGGCCCGGACAGGGTAAGCCCGAAGAAACCGTAGACGTACTCGACAGTGCCGATCGGATCGGCGGCGAAGTCCTCGTAGCCGACGTCGCAGAACCTGGCTGGATCGTGCCTGGCTCGCGCTGCCATGAAGTGATCCAGGCCGCGCCCCCACAGCTCGAGCTGGTCGGCCCCGATCACCGCGCCGGTGAACCGGCGGGACCAGCCGTCGGTCGCGTGCGCGGCCAGGCTGCAGGCCGAGCCGATCGCGACCCGTGGCGCCCGGTGGGTCTGGATCACCAGCGCGTCCGGGTACACGGCGAGCAGCTCGTCCAGCGCGAACAGGTGACTCGGGTTCTTCAGCACCCAGCGCCGGCCAGGGTCCGGCAGCCCGATGAGCTGCAGGTTCCGCCGGTGCCTGCGGTAGGCGGCCGTCCAGTCCTGGCCAGCCAGCCACGCTGAATAGGCCGGCAAGTGAGCCAGGCACTCGAACGAGATCGAGCGCATCGACTGCCGCAGTACCTGCCAGCACTCCTCGACCTGGTCCGCGGCGATGTAGTGCACGCCCATGAACTCCGGGTGCTCGACGTGGTGCTGTTCATAGGCGGCCTGGATTGCCGCGAACACCGGGTTGGCTGGCCATGACTCACGCGGCGGCCGCGGTTGCGGCACCTGGGTGAGCCAGAGCTCAAGGCCCTGGTGGCCCGGGTCCGCCGTGAGCAGCCGGTGCAGCGCCGTGGTCCCGGTCCTGGGCAGTCCGGTCACGAAGATCGGCTGCTCGATGCCGGCTTGCGCGTGCTCCGGGTACGTGCGCCAGGCCGCCTCGCTCAGCAGCCTGGCCGCCAGGGCGTCGCGCAGGAACACCCGGCTCATCTTGCTGCCGAGCTCGGTCAGGTCCTCGTCGCGCGCGTACGACTCGAGCAAGACAGCCAGGCCGTCGCGGTAGTCGTCGGCACCGAAGTCGTCAAGCCCGGTTCGCCTCATGGCCGAGGCGTGCAGGTCGTCGACCGTGCCGACGCCCCGGCGCGAAGCGGCGGCCGACCCGGCAGTTCCGGCTGATCCGGTCAATGGTGGTACTCGCCGCAGTTGACGTCGATGCACTGCCCCGTGATCGCCCTGGCCATCGGCGAGGCCAGGAAGATGACGGCATCGGCGATCTCGTCAGGCTCGGGCAGCCGGCGCAGGTCCGTGTTCGCGGCGGTCTCGTCGTAAACCTGCTGCGGCTCGACTCCCCGCTTGTGGGCCAGGTAGCTGAAGTACCACTGCAGCGAGTCGCCCCAGATATGGCCGGGTGCCACCGAGTTGACCCTGATGCCCTGCGGGCCGAGCTCGCTCGCCAGGGACTGAGCGACCGCGAGCAGGGCGGCCTTTGTCGCCTTGTACGGGCCCATGGTCCGCTGCGAGAAACGCACCACCATAGAGTTGATCATGGTGACGGAGCCGCCGGTGGCCGCGAGCGCAGGCGTGAACAGCCTGGTCAGCCGCAGCGCGCCGAGCACGTTGACATCGAACGCGGCGCGGACCGCATCGAGGTCCACCACGCTGAGGTCCTTGATCGGCGGCATCGCCAGGGCGTTGTGGACCAGGGCGTCGGCCCGGCCGAACTCGCCGAGCGTCGCCTCGACCAGCCGCTCGACAGCGTCGGCGTCGGCTATGTCGGTCGGGACGGCGAGTGCGCGCCGGCCGAGCGCCTTGACCTCCGTCGCCACCTCCTCCAGGCGGGACTCGGTCCGCGCGGCGAGCACCACGTCGGCGCCCTGCTCGGCGCTGCGGACCGCGATCGACCGGCCAAGTCCCGGGCCAATCCCCCCGACGACGACTACCTTGTCCTGCAGCAGCATGCGGGCTCCTTCATCGGGCCTGGCCTGGCGTCAGCGGTGCTTCCCATGACATGGCGC
>JASHXW010000005.1 GCA_030043395.1 Streptosporangiaceae bacterium | reverse complement strand
TATGACCCTCGTTCTCGATCCGCTCTGGTTCCTCGGCGTCTTCGCGCTGCTGACCGCCGCTACCCCCGTCGCGGTAGCCCTCGTGCGCCGGTTCGGGGGCGGCGCCGCGCTGATCCCGCTCGCCGTGGTCGGGAGCGTGGACCTGGTGCGCTTCGGGCTCGGTACCCTGCACTGGCTCGGCTGGATCAACGTGCTCGCCGGCTGGATGGTCCCGTACCTGCTAGGCGTCGCGTGGGCACGAGGAACGTTCGCCAGGCGGACTATCCCGGCCATCATGCTTGGCGGCGGCATCGCCGCGACCGTCACGCTGGTCCTGTGGGCGGGATACCCCGCGAGCATGGTCGGGGTGAACGGCGCGGCTATCTCAAACCTCAACCCGCCCACGCTCGCCGCCGTGACGTTCGGCATCTCACAGTGCGGGCTGGCCCTATTGCTGCGTGATTCGCTCGGCAGGTGGATGCAGCGCCCACTCGCCTGGGCGGTCGTCGCGGTCGCCAATCTGTCCGCGATGACGCTGTTCCTCTGGCACCAGACCGCCTTCATCACGGTGACGATGCTCGGCTCGCTGTTCGGACGGCTACCTGGCTTGCAGACGGCGCCGTCCAGCCTGGCGTGGGTTGCGGAACGCCTCGCCTGGCTTCCGGCATTCGCCATGGTGCTCGGCCTGCTGTGGGCCGTCTTCCGACGCGTTGAGCAGCCAGTTCGCCGACGCCGGGAGGTTCAGCGAGAACCCTCGCTTCCTGACGCCACAAGCTGCCTTACCTTGACTGCCGAATCTCGCCGGTGAAGACTCTGGCGAGCTGCAGGTAGGCATATCGAAGTATACTTCGGTCAACTATACTTCGGTCATGAGCCTTAGGTCGCAACCTGGAAATGCACTTAAGCCATCCCACTTGTTCGACCGGGACGCCGAGTGGCGAGGACTAACTGCATTTAGCTCCGATGCTCGTACCGGAGCCAGCCTCGGCGTAGTGAGCGGACGCCGACGACAGGGCAAGAGCTATCTGCTCCAGGCGCTGGCGACAACCACCGGCGGGATCTACTTTCCGGCACTGCAGCTCACTGAGGCGGTCTCGCTCCGGCTATTCGCCGACGAGCTAGTCCGCTTCAGCGGGTCGCCGATTCCGCCATTCCGCGACTGGCTTGAGGCCATCCCTTACTTGTTCAGGGTCACTGGGGAGGATGTCGTACCAGTGGTCATCGACGAGTTCCCCTTCCTGGTAAAGGTGTCGCCTGAACTGCCGTCGATTATCCAGCGAGAGCTCGGCCCTGGTGGTGCCGGGTCGGCGAGCCGGACACGTCTGCTTCTGTGCGGCTCCGCCATGTCAGTGATGGGCGGCCTACTGTCCGGCCCCGCGCCACTGCGCGGTCGCGCGAGTCTTGAACTGATGGTTCACCCGTTCGGCTACCGGGATGCCGCTCGTTTCTGGGGTATCACCGACCCGAAGCTGGCGGTGCTCGTCCATGCGGTGGTAGGCGGAACTCCTGCATACCGCCGCGAGCTTATGCAAGAAGACAGTCCCGCGGACCTCGCTGACTTCGACGCATGGGTCATCAGGACAGCGCTGAACCCGCAGACTCCGCTCTTCCGGGAAGCCCGGTACCTGCTCGCCGAAGAAACTGAGATACGCGATCCATCGCTCTACCACTCGGTTCTGGCCGCCGTCGCGGAGGGCAATAACACGTCCGGCGGGATCGCTAGTTATATCGGGCGCAAGTCCAACGAGGTCGCGCACCCGCTCCGCATACTGGAGGATTGCCGACTGCTAATCAAAGAGCCCGATATGTTCAGATCGGGACGAGCGAGGTACCGGATCGCCGAGCCGCTCATCACCTTCTACCAGGCGATCATGAGCCGCGACTGGGCACGCCTGGAAATCGGCGGAGGCCCGATCGTGTGGGCCGGTGCCCGGGCACGCTTCCTGTCGCAAGTGGTAGGACCACATTTCGAGACGATCTGTCGCGATTACGCGATCATGGCAGACCCGGCCGTCTTCGGTGGACTGCCTGGCGAGGTCGGTTCAGGGGTGGTCCCGGATCCGGTGAACCGGGCACAGATCGAGGTTGATGTTGTTGTGATGGCGCCCGCCGAGCCTGGCCGACCGCGGAAGATCCTCTCGCTCGGTGAGGCGAAGTGGGACCGCGTCATGGACCTCCGCGACGTCGGGCGGTTGCGACGCGCCCGGGATCTGCTCGCCGTCAGGGGATTCGACACGCAGGACACGGTGCTCGCCTGCTTTGCTGGCGCTGGCTTCAGCAGTGAATTGCAGGCCGCCGGAGGTAGCCACGTTCGCCTGATCGGCTTGGACCAGCTGTACGCGGCCTAGTCCATGCGATGACGCTGAACTGCGTGCGAGCCTGGACGTTGTCCTAGTGATGTCCTACCGATGTCCCGGTTACGTCCCTGGGCCGGGGCGCGGCATTTACAGATCCTGAGAGCACATACCGGAATCTCTCTCAGGAGCCTTACGTGAACACCAGTCGCCTCATGAGCGCCGCCATTTCCGCTGGCGCCGTCCTGATCACGATCCTTGCCCTTTCGACGACCTCCGCGGCCAGCGCCGCGACTCTCAGCGCGAGCGCCGACAACTGGTCCGCAGCGAGCCCGGCTACCAGCCCGCCGCAGCTGACCGGGCCGGCCATGGCCTACGACCCGCAGAGCCAGCAGACGATCTTGTTCGGCTACTCCGGCGGGGCTGCGCAGACCTGGGACTGGAACGGATACACCTGGACCAACCTGACGGCCCCCGACGGGCCGACGCCGCGAGGCTACTCGTCGCTGGCCTATGACCCGGCCATCGGTGACCTGGTGTTGTTTGGCGGCACCGCGCCAGGCAACACGCTCTTCGCCCAGACCTGGCTATGGAACGGCTCGGACTGGACCGCGCTCGGCCCGGTCGGGACAGTCCCGCCGGCCAGGTACAACGCATCACTGGCCTACGACCCGGCCACCAGCCAGCTGATCTTGTTCGGGGGCCAGACCAGCACTGGCTACCTCGGCGACACATGGACTCTGAACAGCTCGAACCTGCAGTGGACCCAGCTCGATCCGTCCAGCAGCCCGGTGGCCCGCGCTGGTGCCGCGCTCGGCTACGACACGGCCACCCAGCAGCTGGTGCTGTACGGGGGGCAGGGCCAGGCCAATTACGCAGACACCTGGCTGTGGACCGGGACCAACTGGACTAGTGCCGATAACCCGGCTCCAGTCCCGGCGGTCCGGGCCTTCGCGTCATTCGCCTATGACCCCACGACGGGTCAGATGATCCTCTTCGGTGGCGAAGGTGCAAGCACCTATTCCGACACCTGGAACTGGACCGGAACAGCCTGGCAGGAGCTCAGCCCGGCTACCAACCCCGGCTCAAGGTCGATGGCCGCCGCGGCCTACGACAGCGCGACCGATCAGCTTGTGCTGTTCGGGGGCATGAGTGGTTCTGGCGTTACCGAGGCTGACACCTGGACTTACGGTCCGCCGCCAGCCGCGCCCGCCATCACCAGCGCCGACTCTGCTACCTTCACGGCCGGCAACGGAGGCAGCTTCTCGTTCACCAGCTCCGGCTACCCGCTGCCGCTGCACACCGTCACCGACGGCGGCCTGCCCGCTGGAGTGAGCTTGTCACCAGCTGGCGTGCTGTCCGGAACGCCGGCGAGCGATACAGGCGGGGCGTATCCCGTGTTGATCACGGCCTCCAACAGCGTCGGCAGCGCGGCGACACAGGAGTTCACCCTGGTCGTCGATCAGGCACCGATTATCACCAGCCTGCACTCGGAGACGTTCGTCGAAGGCACCGCTGGCAAATTCAAGGTCAAGGCCAGTGCCTACCCGAAGGCCACCTTCACCGAGACCGGAGCACTCCCGGCGGGGCTCACGCTGTCGAAATCCGGGGTGCTGTCAGGCACGCCGACGGTCACCGGCACATTCAAGATCAAGCTGATCGCGACTAACAGCGCGGGGACCAGCAAGCAGTCCTTCACCCTGACTGTCGCGGCCAGCACTGGCAATGGGTCAGCACCGATTATCACCAGCCTGGACAATGCCGCCTTCGTGGTCGCCTCGCCCGGCAAGTTCACGGTCAAGGCAAACGAAACGGCCACCTTCACCGAGACCGGGGCGCTACCCGCTGGCGTAACCCTGTCCCCATCCGGTGTCCTGTCAGGCACGCCGGAAGCCGAGGGAACCTACAAGATCGAGCTCATCGCCACCAACAGCTCCGGAACCGGCAAGCAATCCTTCACGCTGACGGTCGAAGCCTGACCCCATCGCAGGAGCCCCGCAGGCGCGGCATGCCCGGCCTGCGGGGCTCTTTGCTGCGCCCTCTGTGATATCTTCTGCGCGAAATGACACCGGGGGCGTCGCGTGCCCGACACTTTCGCCGATTTGCTGTACCGATTCCGGATCGCCGCCAGCCTGACCCAGGAGGCACTCGCCGACCGGTGCCGTATCAGCCCGGACACCATCGCGGCCCTGGAGCAAGGCAAGCGTCGCGCACCTCGCCTCACCACCGTTGCCTTGATCTGCGATGCGCTCGAGCTCCCGCCTTCAGATCGTGCACTTCTTGCCGCCGCAGCGTCGGGTACCGGGCGGCCCGCGCAGGCTAAACCGCAAGCGCAGGCGCCTGCTGTCGATCGCATATGGCGGCACAAGCCGCTCCCCAGTCCGCTGACGCCGCTTTTTGGCCGGCACGCCGAAGTCGAGGCAGTGGCGCACGAGCTCGCCTCCGAGCGGTTGGTCACCCTTGTTGGCACCGGCGGTGTCGGGAAGACCCGGCTCGCACTCCGGGTCGCCGAGGCTGTAGCTGACAAGTTCGAAGGCGGGACCTGGTGGGTCGAACTCGGCCCCGTGAGCGACCCGCATGCGGTGCCGGCCGCTGTGCTTGCGGCCGTCGGCGGCGCCGAACGACCCGGGTTGCCGGTTACTGCGGACCAGGTCACCGGGACCTTGCCGACCGAGCCGACGCTGATTGTGATCGACAA
>JASHXW010000281.1 GCA_030043395.1 Streptosporangiaceae bacterium | reverse complement strand
GGCGGCGACCTTCCACCTTCCTGTTGTCCTTGGCATCGACGCCGGCGGGTCGCACACCCGTGCCCGTGCCATGCAGGACGCTCTGGTGCTCTACGAGGGCAGCGCGGGGCCAGGTAACCCGCTGGCCGCGGACGAGAAAACGCTGCGCGCGAGCTACTCGTCCGCGCTGGCAGGATGCCCGACGCCTGCGCACGTGGCCGCGTGCGTCGCCGGAACAGGTGCGCAGGAGCAGCGAACGCAGATCGCGGCCATACTCAAAGATCGATTTCCTGACTGCCCGGTTCTCGTGCTCCCGGACTACGTGGGCGCGGTTCTCGCGGCTCCGCCGGGAACCGACGTGACCGTCATCGCCGGGACCGGTTCGCTGGTCTGCACCAGGACAACCGAAGGTACCTTCGTGGCGAGCGGCGGCCAGGGCTGGGTCCTGGGCGACCGCGGCTCCGCGGCACGCATCGGCCGCGCCGGGCTGGAATGGTTCTGTGACGACCCGGAGGCCGTCCCCCAGGCGGCCGCCGCCGCGTTCAAGAGAGCGATGGGAAGCCGCGACTGGCAGTTCATCGTTCGCGGTCTCAGCTCAGCGCCAAACCCAGCAGCCACGCTCGGGCGAGCCGCGCCCGTGGTCACGAAGGCCGCGGAGCGAGGTCAGGATTGGGCTCAGCGCATCCTGGACGCCGAGATGACGGCCCTCGCGACGCTGACCATCCGCCATATCGAGCGGCATTGCCCTGAGCTCACCTGCCTGCGGATCGCGCTCGCCGGAGGAGTGTGGCGCAGCAAAGCGGCCCGGTCGCTCTTCGCGGCCGCCATGGCACGACACCGCGACCCAGGCAGCTTGGCGATCTCGCGGTCACGGCTCGACCCGCTCGACGGGGCCGTGCTGCTGGCTGCCAGCATGGCCCCATGAGCTCGTCCAAGCCAGCAGCAACTCCTGCCCAGGCGCCCGTGCCGCTGCCGCCCACCGAGCAGCGCAACCCGGCATCGACGCACCTTGACGAGCTGAGCGCGGCGAATGTCGTCGATCTGATGAACGCCGAAGAGTACCGCGTGCTGCGCGCTCTTGAGCAGGCCGCAGCGCTGCTCGCAGTGGCCGCCGAACGCGTGGCGGCATGCTTCCAGGCGGGCGGCCGGACGGTCTTCATGGGAGCCGGGACTAGCGGCCGCATCGCGCTCCAGGAGGTTGCCGAACTAGCGCCGACGTTCGGTGTGCCGGCAGATCGTTTCGTCGTCCTCGCGGCCGGCGGTAGCGCGATGGGTCCATCGGCGATTACCCAGGCAGAGGACGACATTGAGGCGGCACCGGCGGCCCTGGCTCAGCTGGGCATCAGCGAGAACGACACGGTCATCGGGATCGCAGCGAGCGGCACGACGCCGTTCGTCAGGGCCGGGATCAAGGCCGCAGCGAGCCGGAGCGCCTGGACGTGCGGTCTCGCAAGCAATCCAGGCTCACCCCTGCTTGAGGAAGCTAGCCTCGGCATCCTGCTCGACACCGGACCAGAGGTCCTGACCGGGTCGACCCGCCTCAAGGCAGGCACAGCCCAGAAGCTGGCGCTCAACCGGATCACGACCGCGGCCATGGTGGTGGCGGGCCGGGTCGTAGAGAACCACATGGTCGATCTGCATGGCACAGGGGCCAAGTTCCGCAGTCGTTCCATCCGTATCGTCAGTGATCTCGCCGGCGTCACCGAGGACCGAGCGCTGACGTTGCTCGAGGACGCGGACTGGTCGGTACGCGCGGCCCTGGAAGCCGGTGCCGACGCCGGGCCGGAATAGCACGGTGCTCGGCTTGGCTCCCTGGCGCCAACCCCGCGCTCAGCCCGGTTCCGCGGCAACTCGGTCAGCGGCGACATCGCTGGCGAGCTCATCCGGAGCACGCATCCGCCAGGCGTCGGTAACAAGCTCGGCTAGGCGCGCGACGTCGACCTCCGGCAGCCGCAGCATCACCAGCGGCCAGTCGCCATAGCCCGGCGCGGTAAAGAACAGCCCTGGCTCTCCGAGCAGCAACGCCTGCTTCTCGGACTCGTCGCCGACGTACAGGACCGCGATGTCGGTCCGGATAACCCGGCGCTGCCAAGACCGGCGCTCGGGATAGGACCAGACGAACCCGTGCCCGCCGACCCGGAAGTCGAAGCCGTCGCAGTCGATCTCCTCGACGCCAGGCAAGGCCAGCGCGATACGTCGCACGTCGTCCGCGTCAGCCATCGAGCCCTCCAAGGCGCCTGCTCCGCCGCGAGCCAGAGTAGACGCCCCCACTGACACCGCGTTCCGTAAGCCAATCGCGCGACACGCCGAGTCCGAGAATGCTATATGAGCACTCATAGCATACAGAGCACTTAGAGTAGGACTACCGAAATAGAGCATGTGAGGTGACCGATGCCTGGGATCGCGCATGAAGCGCCGGTGGAACTTCTTCGCCGGAACCCTCTCTTGGCTGCAGCTCTGCTTCGCGGTATCGGCATGACCACCCTCCCCGACGAACCTGCGGTGATGGTCAACAGCGACGTCAGCTCTGCCTTGCCTGCGGAACTCCGAGCCGACGCCGTGGTGGTACTGGGCGGAGCAGGCGCCGTACCGAAGGAGGTGCAGCAGGCCAAGATCGCCGTCGTGATCGAGGTCCAGACGTCACATGACGGCAGCAAACGGCTGGTCTGGCCTGCCTACTTGACGCTGGCCCGGGCACAGCACAAATGCCCTGCGGTGCTCCTCGTCATCTGCCCCCGGCCTGACGTTGGGCTCTGGGCTCGGCAAGCTATCGCCACCGGCCATCCAGGGTTCAACCTAAGACCGCTAGTGATAGACGCCGACAGCACGCCCTTGCCCGACACACCTGGCCTGGATCGGGCAGCTCCGGAACTCGCCGTCCTCGCTGCGTTTACCCGTGCTATTGACCTGGACCGGGATAAGGCCCGCCGTCAAGTGCTGGACATCCTGGCAACCTCAAGGCTCGATGCTGACCGGCTCAAAACCTATACTCGTCTCGTCCGCGCGGCAGCCTCACCGGCCGCGAGGATCGCCTTGGAGGCCCTGATGACAACGACGTACAAAGACGATTTCGTGGACCGTCTGATGGCCGAAGGCTGGGCCCAGGGCGAAGCTGCCGGGCGAGCCGCCGGCGAGGCTGCCGGGCGAGCTAAGGGCAAGGCGGAGGGCAAGGCGGAGGGCGAGGCAGGGATGCTGCTGATGATCCTCGCTGCGCGCGGTATCGAGGTCCCAGACGGCATCCGCGAGCAGGTCCGCGCGTGCAGCGACCCCAGCGAGCTTGGAACATGGGCCGAAAGGGCAGCCACGGCGACCTCCATCGAGGACGTCTTTCCCGGATAACTCGGCTGCGTGCTTCGGCGCAGTTCAAGGATGCTGCTAGCTGCCAGAAGGGCAGGGCTTTAGAAGTGCCAACGAACCCGGGCATTCCTGGCTGGTGGATCGCGGCCTTCGTGATCGCCGCCATCCTCGCCATCGGCGGGGGTATCTGGCGCTGGGCCGTCCTGCGCCAGGGCGGGCTCAATCCGTTCGTGGCCAGGGAGCAGCTTGAGGTCCTAGCCGC
>JASHXW010000280.1 GCA_030043395.1 Streptosporangiaceae bacterium | reverse complement strand
GGGCGTAGCGAGGGGTCATCTAGCTCGTCCCAGGCGATCGGGGCTGAAACCGGCGCGCCAGCCTCCGCCCTGGGGCTGTATGGCGCGACGAGCGTCTTGTTGCTGACGTTCTGCGTGTAATCGAGCCGTGCCAGTCCGCCCCTGCCCCTGACGTCCCAGACCCAGCTCACCATCTCGGGCACGACGGATCCGATCGTCTTGGACAGCTCCTGCACCCAGTTCCTGGTCTGCTCGTAGGACATCCCTGGTGCGACCGGTATCCAGATCTGGATGCCGCGCCGGCCGGTTACCTTCGGCTGCGCGCGCACGTGGACATGCTCGAGTGCCGTCCGGTGCAGCCTGGCCAGGACGAGCACGTCTTGCCAGGACGTCGAAGTCCCAGGGTCTATGTCGATCAGCGCGTAGGTCGGGCTGTGCGGGTCGGCGGCCAGCGCCGTCCAGGCGTGCCACTCCAGCGCGCCGAAGTTAGCCGCCCAGATAAGCGCGGCGGGCTCGTCAACCACCAGGTAGGTGGTCGTCTTGCCCTCCTCGGCCTCAGGGTTAACCCACCGCGGAACCCAGTCCGGTGCGTGATCGGGAAGCTGCTTGTGCCAGAAGCCCTGCGTCCCGGCTCCGCCAGGGAAGCGGTGCATGTTGAGCGGACGGCCTGCCAGGTAGGGCAGGATCACCGGCGCGATCCGCGCTGAGTACCTGATCAGCTCGCGCTTGGTGACCGGGGGCTCGCCATCCCTGCCCGGGAAGAGCTCCTTGTCCAGGTTGGTCAGCCGCAAGGTTCGGCCGAAGACTTCCCACGTGCCTTGCGCGCCGATCTCGTCCAGGGCCGCGAGCTCCGCGTCGGTCGGGCCGGCGATGACTGGCGGGCGCAGCCTGACCGACGCCTGAGAGGGCGGGAGGTCGGAGTGCCATTCCGCCTCCGGATCGGCCCGCACCTCGTCGTTGGTCCTCCCGCTCAGCACGGACCGCGGGTAGTCCTCGGGATTCCAGCCTTTGACCGCGTCGGGGTCATCCTTGTGCAGCAGCAGCCACTGTGACTCGTCGGCGTGGTCGGCGCGGCCGCGCCGCCCGCCGCTGCGGATGAGGATCATCCGGCCCCGAAGCTTGTGCCCGGTGACGTCGACGTGCAGCTCCCCCGCCGCCACCGCGGCAGCCGGGTCGTCGGTCTCGTGCGGTTCCCACGTGCCCGTATCCCAGACGATGACATCGCCGCCGCCGTACTCGCGCGATGGGATCACGCCCTCGAAGTACAGGTACTCGATGGGGTGATCCTCGACGTGGACGGCCAGCCGCTTGACGGTCGGGTCCAGGGTCGGGCCGTTCGGGACGGCCCAGCTCACCAGGACGCCGTCGATCTCGAACCGCAGGTCATAGTGCAGTCGCCTGGCCCGATGACGCTGGACGACGAACCTGCGGTCGCCGGTGGCCGTGCTCGCCGGCGTCGGCGCGGCCTGCGTCCCTGCGCGCTCCGGTGCCCCGGCGGGCTCTGGCGTGCGCTCGAAGTCGCGCTTGGCCCGGTACGTGGCGAGCTTGTCCGTGCTCGCCGCAGTGTGCTGCCCGCGTGCCGCCGAGCTAGCTGGCTTGCGCTTCACCACGAAGCCAACTGTTTCACCAAGCGGCGATCACAGCATCTCCTCAGCCCGCCGCGATCGCGAGCTCGATGCTGTCGTACATCGGGATCCGGGTGGCCAGGCCGGTGATCCACAAGGTCTTCGTGTACTGGTAACGGGCTCCTGCAAGGGACAGCGATCCGCCGGACTCCGATACTGCCTTCCAGTGACTCACGATGACGGCGAGGGACCGCGTGTCCATGAACTCCACGGCCGACATGTCGATCACTATCAGGTCGTGGTTCCTGCGCGCCTGCGTGAGCGCGTCGTCCAGCTGGCCGCACGTGGCGATGTCGAGGTCACCGGAGATGCTGATGACCATCGCGCCGTCGCGGGCCTTCGAGGAGAGCGTGAAGTCTTCCACAATGGCTAATAATCGCACCTGACCACGATCCGGGGTGATCGGGCAAACCACGAAACACGACAGGCACGCACGCGCCTGAGCGAGGTCGCGAACGCGTTTCAGGTGGACAAGCCCGCGCCACTGCGCTACCGTCCAGGGCAAGTGCTTACGACGCAGGCACACCCCCAAACGTCACGTTTGGCGTTGTTTGGGTGTGCCTTTTCGTGCTTTTAAAGCCGCAACGAACCGGTGCTCCTGACGTGCGCCTGTGACACCACAGGACCCCCAAGGAGCCCAAGCGATGAAGATCGCCCTGGTAGCGCCGCACCTCATGCCGTCCTCCGGCCTTGCGGATCAGCCCGTTCGCGCGGACCAGCCTGGTCAGGCGGACCAGCCTGCTCACGCAGTGCACTGCGCGGACCCGTACTGCGACGAGCAGGCTGCCTACGTCTGGCACCTCGGCAAGGCGCTGGCTGGCCTTGGTCATCACGTGGCCATCTACGTGCGCAGCGACAGGGCAGGGATGGCAGGCACCATCTCGGTGTCTCGCCGGCTCACTGCGCACTGCGTTCCGGCGGGTCCGCCAGCACAGCTTCGGGCCAGCGAGATCGGCTCATGCGCCGGGGCGTTCGGCACTGAACTCGCTGCACGCTGGACTAAGGCACGACCGGATGTCGTGCACGCCTTCGACTGGGCAAGCGGCCTGGCGGCGATGGTCGCGACCAGGGACAGCCACATCCCGGTGGTGCAGACCTTCGGCACGCTCGGCATCACCGAGCAGCGCTTGGGTGTCGGCGGCGGCCAGATTCAGGCGGCCCGCCTGCGGATGGAAACCTGCCTGGCTCGCGGGGCAACCGCCGTGCTGGCGAACTCGCAGGAGGAGGCCAGCGACCTGAGCAGGCTCGGCGTCCCCGGCTCGCGAGTGACCGTCGTTCCTG
This sequence comes from Streptosporangiaceae bacterium, assembly GCA_030043395.1. The sequence goes on along the minus strand of JASHXW010000280.1, from coordinate 2,978 downwards.
GCGGCGTCGACATCAAGCGGTTCTCCCCTCCTGACGGCTCATGGCGGCCCCACGCAGTCGCGCGGCTACTGCACATCGGATCCCTGGACAGCCGTCAGGGCGCCGAGACTCTCATCCGCGCCATCCCCGAGCTCTCGCAAGCCGAGCTCGTCATCGCCTGCGGCCGGACTCCGGCCGATCTCGAGGCGGATCCGGACTGCAAGAAGCTCGGCAAGCTCGCCGCCCACCTCGGGGTCGCGGACCGGGTGAGCTTTACCGCCCGGACCACGGCCGCCGAGCTGGCCTCCCTGTGCCGCTCCGCCGACCTCCTGGTCAGCGCCGCCCGGCATGTTCCGTTCGGCTTGCCGTCGGTCGCCGCGATGGCCTGCGGTACTCCGGTCCTGGCCTATGACACCGGCGCGCACGCCGATGCCGTCATCGACGGCACAACGGGGATCCTCGTGCCGCCTGGCCGACCGGACCTGCTCACCAGGCGCCTGCGCGACCTGCTGTCGACACCGATGCGCCTGATGGCCTACGGCATCGCGGCGGCGGACCGGGCGCAGTCGCGGTATCCGTGGGAGCGTCTGGCCGGCGAGGCTGTCACGGCCTACGAGCGCGGCATGTCGCGGACGCGAGGCCTGGCAGGCAGCCCGGCCTGCCCGAATGCGAAGGCCTTCCCGGCAGCCAGCGTCCTGCGCGCGGCCTGACGCCCGGCGCCCGTCTCCGCTAGCCACGGACCTCCTCAGCGCACGTCCCGACGCCAGGCGCCGACCCCCCGCTCCCCGTCCGCCTGATCATGCATGCGCTGCATGCCAGCGGAAATGATCAGCGAGGGGGGTGGGGGACATGCTGCACAATTACTGGCTCGGCATCATGGCAGTGGCCTTCGCGGTGACGCTCGCCGCGTGGATCGCGCTGGTCTTCAACGCCGATCGGCACCCAGGCGGCCGCCAGCAGGAGCACCAGCCCATGCGGGAGGTGATGGGCGGCGAGTTCGTGGCCAAGGAGGGCGGCCGTCAGCTCGTCCCTCACTTCGGCGAACCACTCGAGCCGTTCGACGAGCATGCCGAGCCCGCGGCCGGCACAGCCCAAGCCGGCACAGCCCAAGCCGGCACAGCGCAACCAGCCGACACAGCGCAGCCCGCCGAGACCGAGCCGCCCATCGCCGTTCCCGAGCAGGCCAGGCGGGTGCCGGCTGCGGCCAACCAGCCCGAGGTCTCGCTACCCGCGCAAGGCGCGGCGCCCGACAGCGAGCAGGCCCAGCCAGCCTCGTCCGGCTCACGCTCCGGCAGGCGGTGGCCGTTCGGCTCACGTCACTAAAGCAGACCGGCTGCCAGCAACGTCGCGGGGCGAATCAGCACCAGGGTCATCCGGCCGGATGAGAAGGATCAAAACCGCGGGATGACGTTAGGAAAAAAGATCGCAGCTAGCCTGATGGCGTGACTGCCTTGTACGCGTGGCTTGGCCGCCATCCCAGGCTGGTCGACGCAGCGCTCGCGGCGCCTCTCGCGCTCACAAGCCTCGCCACCGCGCTGGTGGCGCACAGGTCTGCGCAGCTCCTGGCCACGCTCGTGCTGACCGCCGCGATCATCGTCCGTCGCTCGCTACCGGTCGAGGCGTTCGCGACCGCGATCGGAGTCGGCGCGCTGCAGGTCGCGTTCCACATCGGGCTGATGTTCGCCGACCTGGCCATCGTGATCCTGCTGTATACCCTCGCCGCGTACACGACCAGGCGAAAGTCCGTCATCGGGCTGGCGGTTTGCCTGGCTGGATCGGCAATGGGGGCACTAGTGCTGCGCCCGGTCGCGATCGGCACGTCGAACGGCGGGACGCCGCGCATCATGCCCCTGTCCGACACCCAGGTTCTGCTTACTGAACTGGCCGCGGGGGCGATCCTCTTCGCCGCTCCGACGCTGATCGCCTGGGTGCTCGGCGACTCCATGCGGTACCGCCGGGCGTACTACGCGAACCTAGAGGAAAAGGCCGCCCGGCTGGAACGCGACAGGGACGCACAGGCAACGATCGCCGCCGCCGCCGAGCGCGCCAGGATCGCCCGAGAGCTGCACGACGTGGTCGCGCACAACGTCAGCGTCATGGTGGTCCAGGCCGACGGCGCCGCGTACGCGATCGACGCCGACCCTGACAGGGCGCGCACCGCGCTCAGCGCCATCTCGGCGACCGGGCGGCAGGCGCTTGCCGAGATGCGCGTCATGCTCGGCGTGCTGCGGCAGAACGACGAGAACGCCGAAGCTACCAGGGCCCCGGTGCCTGGGCTCAGCCAGCTCGACGACCTGCTCGACCAGACCAGGACAGCAGGACTGCCCGTCTTGTGCCGGGTCGACGGCATCCCCCAGCCGCTGCCGGACGGCACCGCGCTGGCCGCATACCGGATCATCCAGGAATCGCTGACCAATGCCCGCAAGCACGCCGGGCCCCTGGCAAGCGCCGAGGTACTGCTCGCCTACGGCGCCGACAACGTCGAGATCACCGTCACGGACGACGGGATCGGCGGCGCCGCGCCGTGCGACGGGGCCGGGCATGGCCTGACCGGCATGCGAGAGCGAGCAGCCATCTTCGGCGGGTCGGTGCACGCGGGACCAATCTCCGACGGCGGCTACCAGGTCATCGCGCGGCTGCCGCTGGCAACGGCCCGCATAGGCGCGACATGACCATCCGGATTGTCCTGGTCGACGACCAGGAACTCGTGCGCGCCGGGTTCAGGATGGTGCTCGACGCGCAGGCGGACATGACCGTCGTCGGGGAGGCAGGCGACGGGCTCGCCGCGGTGGCGCTGCTGCAGGCCACGCCTGCCGACGTGGTGGTCATGGACGTGCGGATGCCCAGGCTCGACGGGATCGAGGCGACCAGGCGCATCTGCAAGGCCGGGGACCGCCCGCGGGTGCTCATGCTGACGACCTTCGATCTCGACGAGTACGCGTTCGCCGCGCTCAAGGCCGGCGCCAGCGGGTTCCTGCTGAAGGACGTGCCGCCAGAAG
>JASHXW010000279.1 GCA_030043395.1 Streptosporangiaceae bacterium | reverse complement strand
GGTGGTGCTGCCCGCTGGCCTGGGCGCCAGGCTTGCGCCAGGCGCTGGCCAGGCCACCGGAGCCGGCCAGCCGGCCGGAAGGCGCTCGCAGCGCGAACCGGGTCGAGTCCGGGGCGGTGCCACGGCACAGGTTGCTCCCGATGGCGACGCGCTGGTCAGCCCGATGCAGGGCACCATCGTCAAGATCGTCGCCGCGGAAGGCCAGCGAGTGGCCGCCGGAGAGACCATAGTGGTGCTCGAGGCGATGAAGATGGAGCAGCCGTTGACCGCGCACAAGGACGGCGTCGTGTCAGGCCTGGCCGTCCAGGTCGGGCAGACCGTCCCGGCCGGCGAGGTCATCTGCCGCCTGGCGGACTGAGCCGTGGCTCGGCTTGCCGGTGATCCCGGGCCGCTGCGCTGGGCGTTGTTCGCCATCGGCTTCCGGCTGCCCAGCAAGTACAACGACTGGGTCAGGCACGAGCTGACCGACGCCGGCTGGCGGTCACGGACGCTGGTCAGGCACCTGGCCGTCATCGTCCCGATCTGCGTGATCCTCGCCGCGGTGCTGCTGACCCTGCTGCCTGCGCCGGCCTGGCTGGCGTTCATGATGACCGGGCTGATCCTGGCCGGCAGCGTCTTCACGGTCACCGCCTACGCCGACGACATCCGGGGCTCGCGCCTGCGCCAGCACGGCCTCGAAGTGCCCGACGACCCCGATCTCGGCCATCCCTCGCATTAACCTGCGCCGCGACTGGCGGGCCTGGCTAGTTCCGGCGCCAGCGGGCTAGCGCGCTTCCGCGGGCCGCATGAGCTTGCGTGCTGCCTCGGTCACGCTGCCGGTCAGCGAGGGGTAGACAGCGAAGGTATGCGCGAGCTGGTCGACGGTGAGCTGATGCTCCACGGCGATCGACACAGCGAGAATCAGCTCGCTGGCTACCGGCGCGACGATGACGCCACCGAGCACGATGCCGGTGTACTGCCTGGCGAAGAGCTTGACGAAGCCGTCGCTGAAGCCGTCCATCTTGGCCCGTGCGTTCGTGGCGAGCGGCAGCTTGAGCATGCGCGCGTCGACAGCGCCGCTGTCGACGTCGGCCTGGCTGACGCCCACGGTCGCGATCTCGGGCTCGGTGAAGATCGTCGCCGCCACGTGGCCGAGGCGCAGCGGCTGCACCGCCTCCCCGAGCGCGTGCCACATGGCGATCCGGCCCTGCATCGCAGCGACCGACGCCAGCATCCACACCCCGGTGCAGTCGCCTGCGGCGTAGATGCCGGGCACGGAGGTTCGGGACACCCTGTCGACGATGACGAAGCCGCGATCGTCGACTGCGACGCCGCATTCGGCCAGCCCGATCCCGGTGCTCGACGGCTCCATGCCGACGGTCAGCAGGCAGTGCGTACCGGTCACAGTACGGCCGTCGGCCAGCTCGACCTCCACGCCATCGGTGACCTCGTGCGCTGAGACAGCCCTGGACTGCCCGAGCACCGTCATGCCGCGGCGCCGGAAGACGTCCTCCATCACCATGGCAGCATCGGTGTCCTCGTTGGGAAGCACGTGCTGGCGGGAGGAGATCAGCGTCACCTGCGACCCGAGCGCCTGGTACGCGCTGGCGAACTCGGCGCCGGTCACGCCGGAGCCCACCACGATCAGCTCCGGTGGCAGTTCGGCGAGATCGTAGAGCTGGCGGCAGGTCAGCAGGCGCTTGCCATCGGGAGGCGCGTCGGGCAAGACACGCGGATGCGCGCCAGTCGCGATCAGGATCGTGTCCGCCGTGATCTCCCGGTCGCCGACCTGCACCGTCCCCGGGCTGACGAGCCTGCCGTGGCCCCTGACGACCTCCACGCCCTCGGCCGCGAGCCTGGTTGCCACGTCCGCCGACTGAGCCTGCGCGAGGTCACGGATCCGGGTGTAGATCCGCAGCGCGTCCGCCTGGGCGTGATCGTCAGGCTTCGCCGCCGAATTCCCCCCGCGCACGCTGATGCCCAGGTCGTGCATTCCCGCCATCTCGGCCATCAGGCTCGACGTGGCGATGAGCGTCTTGGACGGAACGCAATCCGCGAGCACGCAAGAACCACCGGGGCCACTGGCCTCGATGACCGTGACCTGCGCTCCTAGCTGAGCGGCGACCAGGGCGGCCTCGTATCCCCCCGGGCCGCCGCCGACAATCGCAACTCGTGCACGCGGCTGGCTCACGCTGCCTCATTCTGTCGCATCCCGCGGCCGCCTGGCCGCCGGGCATGCGCGGAAACGGCAAGCCAGGCCAACCTGTGCACTCCCGCCTCCTGAGCCTCGTAGGCTAATGAGCTGTGGCGTTGTACGCGGCATATGGCAGCAACATGGACCCGGCCCAGATGGCCGAGCGCTGTCCGCACTCTCCGCAGGCCGGCACCGGCTGGCTGAACGACTGGCGGCTGACATTCGGAGGCGAGGACCTCGGCTGGGAGGGCGCCCTGGCCACGGTCGTCGAAGAGCGCGGATCGCGTGTCTTCGTCGTGCTCTACGAGATGTCAGACGGCGACGAGGAAATGCTCGACAGCTGGGATGGCGCGACGCTCGGGTACTACAGCAAGCTCAAGGTCAGGGTGACGACGCTCGACGGTGACGCGCTCGCCTGGCTGTACGTGCTGAACGACTACGAGGGCGGGCTGCCCGCAGCGCGTTACCTGGGCATCATGGCCGACGCGGCGGAGACCGCTGGCGCGCCTGACGATTATGTGACCGACCTGCGGAACAGGCCCTGCAGGTCTGCGGGCAGCTAGCGCCTGGCCGCTACTTCACCAGGGCCGTAACCGCCAGGCCGATCCCGGGCACGAGCACGGCAGCGATCGGCTGCCACGCCCACCTGGCGGACATCACGGTCCCCGCCGCCGAGCCGTCGCCATTGCTCTTCCTGGCAGCGGCCCTGGCCTCTTCGGACAGGGTGGCTAGCTCCCTGGCCATCGTCTCGGCGGGCAGCATCTTGGCGACTTCCTTGGCCTGGCCGGGTAGCTGGGCATAGCCGGACGGACGCGATCGCCTGCCCAGGTCCATCTGAAAGCCGCGGAGCTTGTTCCTGGCCCTGGCCCGTCGCGGGGAGGACAGCGCCCAGCTGTAGATGGTCTTGTCCTTCTTCGGCCCGGCCCGCACGCACACCACCTCGACCGAGTCAGCGAGGTAGATGCCCTTGACAGCCCCCCAGGGGACGTCGAAGGCGCGGAACGGGTTCAGCACGCTCAGGCATTCATCGCTGGCGACCACCCTGGACCACAGAGTGCAGGCGTAGACGAGGCCGGTCACGGTGAGCAGGCCGAAGACGAACTCCAGGGAGATCGATGCGCCCCCCTGGATGAACAGGTCACCAAGGCTCAGCACGAGCACGCCGATCCAGCTCCACCAGATGACCTGGGGCGCGACGAGCCGGTAGATCCGCCTGCCATCGGGGGTCAGGCGGCCGGCTGAGCCGACAGCTCCGGCCGGGCTGCTCACCGGCCCGGCGGGCTCATGGGATGCGGACACAGTTGCGGCGACTCCGGCTTCCGTGCGAGGGCGTCGTCCTGCCGACGCGGGAATCTGTTCCACAATATGCGCCGCTGGGTCCGCCTAGTCATAACGGCATGGTCAAGGTCGCGCGGCGATCCGCTAATAACGGCCCGGCCAGGCTGACCCCGTCGGTCATCGCCACGACACCAGGGGCAACATCGGCCTCAGCGGTGCCGATCCGGCCGATCGCGGTCAGCGCGGTCGCGGCCATCACCTTCAGCCCGACGGCGATGCAGCGCTCGTCCACGTCGAACATCGGCTGGTGGATATCGAACTCCTGCACCGACCCGGGCGGGCGCGTCCCGAGCCGGAACAGGCTGCCGGGGATGGACTCCAGGTACCAGGCGAAGTCCTCGCCGCCCAGGCTCTGCGGAGCCGGGGTGATCGCGTCGGGGCCGAGAACACGCTCTGCGGCGGCAGCGACCATGCCCGTGCTGACCGCCTCGTTCACCGCTGGCGGCACGCTGCGCGTGTAGCTGAGGTCCGCCGTGACGCCGTACGCGCTGGCTACCGACTCCACGAGGCTCTTGAGCATGTCGGGCGCGGCATGCCAGGCGCTGTCGTCCAGGCACCGCACCGTGCCCTCGGCCTCTCCGCAGTCGGGGATCGCATTGGCTGCCGAGCCGGCGTTGACCCGGCCCCAGACCAGGCTCAGGCCGGACCTGGGGTCGATCCGCCGGGACAACGCTGCCGGAAGCTCGGTGATGATCTTGCCGAGGGCGAAGACCAGGTCAGCGGTCAGGTGCGGGCGCGCGGTATGCCCGCCCGGCCCGGTGAGGTGGACCTTGACCTTGTCACAGGCAGCGGTGATCGGGCCGATCCTGGTCCCGATCTGGCCGACCGCGAGCCTGGGGTCGCAATGCAGCGCGAAGACCCGCTCGACCGACGAGATGCCGCCAGCGGCCAGCACGTCGAGCGCGCCGCCCGGCACTTCCTCGGCTGGCTGGAAGATCAGCCTGACCTTGCCAGGCAGGGCGCCAGCGGCCGCTGCCCTGGCCAGGAACAGGCCGGTGCCCAGCAGGATCGTCGTGTGCACGTCGTGCCCGCAGGCGTGGCAGGCACCACGGTTCAGCGACCGGTACGGGACGTTCTTCTCATCGAGGATCGGCAGCGCGTCGATGTCGGCCCGCAACGCGACGGTGGGCTCGTCGTCCGCCCGGCCGCCGACGTCGGCGATGACGCCGGTTCCCTTGGGCAGGACGGCGGAGCGCAGCCCGGCGGCCTCCAGCCGCATGGCGATCTGCCGGGTCGTCCGGTGCTCGGCGTAGCCGACCTCGGGGTGCGCGTGCAGGTCCCTGCGGAACTCGATCAGTTCGCTCTCGTGACTGGCCAGGAACGCGCCAAGTTCGCCAGCCAGCTCATGCTCAGCCATCCGTCGCCTCCCCCGCGGCAACGATCAGGTCGGCGCGCCAGGCACTTGCGCCAGCGCGCGACGCACTCACGCTAAGGATGACGCCCCGGTTCTTGCAGGCTGCTACCGGGGGTGTTATCGCGGCGGAAAACCCGCGCAGCACAGGCTGCCATCGCATCCGGCTTCCTTGCCGGATATGCCAAGCACAGAGTGTCTGCATTTCGGTCCTTCAAACCGTCGTCATCACGTTAGGCACAAGCGCCACTGCGACATGGCAGAACAATTCGCGCCAGCAAATGCGTGAAAACCCGCGGCCCGTATGCTCGTCGAGGCGAATCCATTTTTTCGCCACTCGCCGGCATACTGGCGATCCCGTGGACCGGATCGAACGATCCCATCGCCATCCGGTACAGACAAGCATGCTAGCGCTCATTGCGGCCCGCCGCTGGTGTTGCCCGATTGTGACCAGTAATCCGCACGCAAGCTTCCCTCTCCGGGGCCGACTATCCGTCCCGGCGGCAAGCCCCGCAAATGCCAGCTAGCTAGTACGCATCTTGCTAATACACATCTGCGGGCTGGTAGACGCCCCACTCGGCGCGCAGCGCGTCGCAGACCTCACCGACGGTCGCGCGCGCGGCCAGTGCCTCGCGTAGCGGGTAGAGCACGTTCTCCCGTCCAGCCGCTGCACGCCTGACGCCCTCCAGGCATCGTGCCACCTCACCCGCGTCTCTGCCGCGCCGCAATTCCCCTAGCCTCGCGGCCTGGTGTCGCTCGATCGCGGGGTCGACGCGCAGCGGGACGTAGGCTTCGTCGTCGTCGACGGTGAACTTGTTCACGCCTACGACGACGCGCTCGCCGGCGTCGATCTGCTGGGCCACCCGGTAGGCCGAGCGCTCGATCTCGGCCTTCTGCAGGCCTTGCTCGATCGCCGCGACGGCGCCGCCCATGTCCTCCACCCGCTGGATCAGCTCGCTGGCCTCGTCCCTGACTTGCGTCGTCATCGACTCGATCGCGTAGGAGCCGGCCAGCGGGTCGGCCGTCGCGGCCAGGTCGGTCTCGTAGGCGAGCACCTGCTGCGTGCGCAGCGCGAGCCTGGCGGCCTTCTCGGTGGGCAGGGCGATCGCCTCGTCATAGGCGTTGGTGTGCAGCGACTGCGTTCCGCCGAGCACGGCAGCGAGCGCCTGGACCGTGACCCTGGCCAGGTTCACCTCGGGCTGCTGCGCGGTCAGCTGGACTCCGGCGGTCTGGGTATGGAACCGCAGCATCTGCGACCTGGGATCCTGGGCGCCGAACTCGTCCCGCATGATGTGCGCCCACAGCCAGCGCGCGGCCCGGAACTTGGCGACCTCTTCGAGCAGGGTGGTCCTGGCGACGAAGAAGAACGAAAGCCTGGGCGCGAACTCGTCTACCGGCAGGCCAGCCGCGATGGCAGCGCGAACATACTCCTTGGCGTTGGCCAGCGTGAACGCGATCTCCTGCACGGGCGTAGCCCCGGCCTCGGCCATGTGGTAGCCGGAGATGGAGATGGTGTTCCAGCGTGGCAGGTGGGCGCCGCAGTAGGCGAACGTGTCGGCGACCAGCCGCAGCGAAGGTCCCGGCGGGTAGATGTAGGTGCCGCGCGCGATGTACTCCTTCAGGATGTCGTTCTGGATCGTCCCGGTGAGCTGGCTCGCGCTGACCCCCTGCTCACTGGCGACGAGCTCGTAGAGCAGGAGCAGGACCGCGGCCGGGGCGTTGATAGTCATCGACGTGGAGACGGTGCCAAGCGGTATCCCGTCGAACAGTGCCCGCATGTCCTCGATCGAGTCGATGGCCACGCCCACCTTGCCGACTTCGCCATGCGCCTGCGGAGCGTCGGAGTCGAAGCCCATCTGGGTCGGCAGGTCGAACGCGACCGACAGGCCAGTCGAGCCAGCGGCGATGAGCTGGCGGTACCGGCGGTTCGACTCCTGCGCCGTGGAGAAGCCGGCGTATTGCCGCATCGTCCAGGGCCGGGTGACGTACATCGTCGGGTAGACGCCGCGGGTGTAGGGGAATTCACCTGGCTCGCCGAGGTCGCGACCTGGGTCAAAGTCCTGCAGCGCCTTGGGCCCGTAGACCGGCTCGATAGGTTCCCCGGACTCCGACACATGCGCCATGGTCACCAGGCTACGGCTTTCGTGGCCGCAGGTCAGGACCGATGGGTCCGGCCCGGGTGTCCCGTAGCGAACCGAAGGACCCCGATGTGAGGTGTGCCACAATCAACCCAGGGAGGGTCGGTTATGGCTGCAAAGCGCAATGGGATCTGCTTCCCGCGGGCCTGGACCCGCACGGCAATCCTGGCCACGGCCGGCGCCGCGGCCGTGGCCGCGGCCGCTGGCGGCGCTGGCTGGCCATCGGCGGCGGCGGCGACCGCGTCCGGCCATGCCCGGCCCTCGCAGGTTCAGGCAAGCCGCAGCCGGAAGCCGCTATCGGCGGGCGTCCCTGCCATGCCTGACCTCGTGGTGACCGGGGACCTGTCGGCAGTGTCGGCGAAGTCGTCCGGCGACACGTGGGCCGTCGGGTACGCGGGCAGCAGCCCACCGTACGAGCCCCTTGTGCAGCAGTGGACCGGGACATCCTGGACCGATGAGGAGCTCAGCCTCTCCAACGGCGGCGCCCTGTTCGGGGTGACGCCGATCGGCACCAGCGGCCTGTGGGCAGTCGGCGCCACATATCCGGCGTCAGGGCAGAAGACACTGACACTCCGCCTGGAGGGCACGACCTGGACGACGGTACCGAGCCCGAGTCCTGGCCCAGGCGCCGCCGTGCTCAACGCAGTGGCGGAGACATCGGCCAGCAATGCCTGGGCAGTCGGCGATAACCAGGCAGGCAAGGCGTTCATCCTGCGGTGGGACGGCACGGCATGGGCGCACGCGACCAGCCCGAGCCCGGGCTCCAACAGCGCGCTCCTGGGCGTAACCGCGACCTCGGCTAACGATGCCTGGGCGGTGGGATACTCCGGCCAGGACGCCTTCGTCCTGCAATGGAACGGCAAGCACTGGAACCGGGCTGCCAGCCCGAGCCCGGCTGCGAAGGCCGGCTTTCTCTACAGCGTTACTGCCACGTCCGCGAAGAACGCCTGGGCCGTCGGCCAGTCCGGCGGCAAGACACTGATCCTGCAGTGGAACGGCAAGACGTGGAAGCGGGTCACGAGTCCTAGCCCGGGCGCTGGCGACACACTCACCAGCATCAGCGCGTCGTCCTCGAAGGACGCGTGGGCGGTGGGCTACACCGGGGCCGACAAGCCGCTCGCCATGCACTGGAACGGCAAGTCGTGGACCGTGAAGCCGACGCCGGTCAGGTCCAGCGGCGGAGTTCTGCGCGGGGTGTCGATGTCCTCGCCGAACCAGGCCTGGGCGGTCGGCTCCAGCCCGGCGGACAGTCCCAGCCCGGCAGGCCAGATGTTCATGCACTGGACCGGGAGCGCCTGGCACACCTCGTATATCGGCTAACTGTTGGCCAATCTTTGCCGGTAAACCGCGCCAATCGCACCGCTAACGCTTCTTTAGGCCGGATTGCGGGGCGAGTGTGGGCCGGGGTCCCGGGAAGGGTTACGCAGCGTAGTGATCGTCGGCTGCCTGCGTGTGTGATGTCTTTCCGGAAAATTGTGAAAGGACATTGGAGCCGCCGATTTCGGGGGATCGAGGTTTCCGATGGTGTTTGTCAGGCCTGCCTGTGCGGCGGCCGGGCTAGTGGCGCTCGTGTCCGCAACCAGTCTCGCGGTCCGGCCGGCCGTCGCAGCGCAAGCCGCAAGCATGCTGCCGTCGCGGCTGGCGTCGGCCCACGTCGCTCCAGGGCCCGAGGGGACACCGGGGCCGACTCACCCGCCGATCCTGATCAAATCCGACATCGGCGGGACCCGGCTGGCTAGCCCAGGAATCGTCGTGAACTATCCCGCGCACGGCAAGCTAACGCTGCCCGACATTCCTGCATCGGCGTATGTCATCGCTAACGCGGGCACGGGCGCCGTGCTCGCCGCGAAGGACGCGCACGGGCTCTATCCGCCAGCGAGCACACTGAAGGTCCTCACCGCGATCACGATGCTGCCCAGGCTGAACCCCAACGCGACGGTCGTGGCGTCCAAGCTGGCTGCCTCACAAGAGGAGTTCGACGTCGGCCTCATCCCCGGCCACGCCTATAAGGTGTCTGACCTGTTCCACGCACTGCTGCTGATCTCGGCCAACGACGCGGCCGTGGCACTGGTTCAGGCCAGCGGGTCGTTCAGCAAGGGCATGGCGCTGGTCAACGCTGAGGCGCATCACCTGCAGGCCTATGACGTGGTCGCCAAGCTGCCGAACGGGCTGCCGGCGCCGGGGCAAGTTGTGTCCGCGTACGACCTCGCGCTGATCGCCAGGCAGGCGGTGCGGATGCCTGCGTTCATGAAATACGACTCGACGCTGTCAGCGAAGTTCCCCATCACGCCGCGCAAGGTCGTCACCCTGGTCAACCAGAATTACCTGCTGACTCAGTACCCCGGCGGCATCGGCGGCAAGATCGGCTGGACGATCAAAGCCGAGGCGACCTACATCGGCATCGCCAGGCGGCACGGCGTGACGCTGATCGCCACTGTCATGCACGCCACGCCGCTCACCGAGATCCACTCCGCCGAGAAGCTGCTGAACTGGGGCTTCGCCATGGACGGGAAGGTCAAGCCGGTCGGCGTGCTGGTGCCACCGCTGGCGACGCCACGTACGAAGCCTGCGCACATCGCGCCGCGCAACGTGCCGGTCGCGGCCGCGCACAGCTCGGCGAGCGGAACTGCCGTGGCCGCCGGCGTCTTGGCCGGCCTGTTCGCTGGCATCATCGGCGGATTCGCCTGGGTCCGCCGCAAGACCCTATTCGGGAAGCGCTCTAGCGGGCAGGCAGGAAGCCGGCCGCGTACCTGAGGCGCGCCGATCTATCCGGCCTAGAGCCGGGCCAGTTCCTGGCGCAGCGGGTCCAGGCCCATGGGACCCAGGCTGAGTGCCCTGGAGTGGAAGTCCTTGAGGCTGAACGCATCCTTGGCCCGGCCCTTGGCTTCCGCCCTAGCCTGGAGCCAGACCTGCGCACCGAGCATGTAGGACGGAGCCTGACCGGGCCAGCCCAGATAGCGATGCAGCTCAAAGCGCAGCCGCTCCTCCTCGAAGTTGGAATGCGCCTGCAGGAACTCCCAGGCCAGCGCGGCGTTCCAGCGCTCTCCAGCGCCCGGGCCCCAGCCCGCACCCGCCGGGATCTGCAACTCTAGGTGCAGGCCGATGTCCAGGACCGTGATAGCGGCCGGCATGAGCTGCCGGTCGAGCATTCCGAGGTGTGCGCCGGGGTCAGCCAGGTAACCGAGTTCTCCCATGAGGCGCTCGGCGTAGACGGCCCAGCCCTCGCCGTGCCCGGCGACCCAGCACATCAGTCGCTGCCAGCGATTGAGGTTCTCGCGCTCGGCCAGTGCCTGGGAGATCTGCAGGTGGTGGCCGGGAACGCCCTCGTGGTAGATGGTCGTGACTTCTTTCCAGGTGGCGAACGACTCCTGCTCGTCGGGTACCGACCACCACACCCGGCCTGGGCGCGACCAGTCCTCCGATGGATCGGTGTAGTAGATGCCGCCATCGCTGGTCGGCGCGATCATCGCCTCGATCCGGCGGGCCTGCTCAGGGACGTCGAAGTGGACGCCGTGCAGCTCGCTGATGGCGCGGTCGGCCAGCTCTTGCATCCAGGCGCGGAAGTTCTCGCGCCCTTCGATGCGGCGCGCGGGATCCTTGTCCAGGACACCCGCAGCTTCATCCCTGCTGGCGCCAGGCTGGATCAGGCTGGCGACTCGTTGTTGCTCGGCGCGGACTCGGGCGATCTCCTCCCACCCCCGGGCGTACGCCTCCTCGAGATCCACGGTGGCTCCGAGAAAGGAGCGCAGCGCTCTGGCGTAGACCTCCCGCCCGCACGCGTCTTTCTGCCGGGCGAGCGGAAGCAGTTCTCGGGTGAGGAAGGTGCCGAGTTCGGCCGTGGCGGCGCTTGCCTGCTCGGCGGCTTGCACCAAGTCGCCGCGCAGTGTGTCCGGTACCCCTGTGAGCTGCTC
>JASHXW010000278.1 GCA_030043395.1 Streptosporangiaceae bacterium | reverse complement strand
GCGCCGCTCAAGGCACTCGCAGCCGAGCCAGCCGCTGTACCTCGCACGATCCTGCCGCCAGCCAGGCAGCGTGGCACGACCGAGCGGCTGTCGCGCGCCAGGCAGGTGATCGCACAGCGCATGGTCGAGTCGCTCCAGACATCGGCACAGCTGACGACTGTGGTCGAGGCCGACGTGACGGCGATCGCCAGGCTGCGCGAGCGGACCAAGGTCGCCTTCGAGGCCAGGGAAGGAGTGAAGCTGACATTCCTGCCATTCTTCGCCCTCGCCGCCGTGGAAGCGCTGAAGGCCCATCCGAAGCTCAACGCTGTCATCGACACCGCTGCCGGCACGGTTACCTATCATGACGCCGAGCACCTGGGGATCGCGGTCGACACCGATCGCGGCCTGATGGTTCCGGTGATCAGGAACGCCGGGGACCTGAACATCGGCGGGCTGGCCCGCAAGATCGCCGACCTGGCTCAGCGGACGCGGGCCGGGCAGGTCAGCCCTGATGACCTCACTGGCGGGACATTCACGCTGACCAACACAGGCAGCCGTGGCGCCCTGTTCGACACGCCGATCATCAACCAGCCGCAGGTGGGCATCCTGGGAACCGGGTCGGTCAGCAAGCGCGCTGTGGTGGTCGAGGACCAGCAACTCGGCGAGGTCATCACGGTACGGTCGGTTGTCTACCTGGCGCTGACCTACGACCACCGCCTCGTCGACGGCGCGGACGCGGCCCGCTTCCTGGTGACCATCAAGAACCGGCTCGAAGAAGGGGCCTTCGAGGCGGAGTTCGGCCGGTAGGCCCGCCGTGCGCGTCGCGGTGACCGGAGCGTCCGGTCTGATCGGAGCCGCCCTGACCGCAGACCTGCGGGCGGACGGCACCGACGTGATGCGGCTAGTGCGCGGCGATGCGACGGCGGATGACGAGATCCACTGGGACCCGCTCGCTGCCTCAGGCGGCCTCGACCCGGCACTGCTCGATGGGGTCGACGCGGTCGTACACCTAGGCGGAGCGCCGATCGCAGGCGGGCGCTGGACGCAGTCAAGGAAGGCGATGCTGCGCGCCAGCAGGATCGCTTCGACGAGGAACCTGGTCTCGGCGATGATGGCGGCCGATCCGGTGCCGGGAGTGCTGATCTGCGCCTCGGCAATCGGGTACTACGGCGACACGGGACACCGGGCGGTCGACGAGACCGCACCGAAGGGCAGCGGCTTCCTTCCCGACTTGGTGGCGGACTGGGAGGCCGCTGCCCAGACTGCCGCGGCTGGGGGCGTCCGGGTGGTGGCACTGCGCTCTGGCGTCGTCCTGGCCTCCGGTGCAGGCATGCTGCAGCGGCTGCTCGCGCCGTTCCGGCTCGGGCTAGGCGCGAAGGTCGGATCCGGGCGGCAGTACTTCAGCTGGATCAGCCTTGCCGACGAGATACGGGCGATCAGGTTCCTGCTTGAGCGGGCAGATGCGAGCGGGCCCTTCAACCTGACCGCTCCGGAGCCGGTCACGAACGCCGAGTTCACCCGGGCCCTGGCCAGGGCGCTTGGCAGGCCCGCGCTGCTTGCCCTGCCCGCCCCTCTGCTCAGGGCAGGACTCGGCGAGGTCGCCACCGAGTTGCTCGCCAGCGCCCGGGTCGTGCCCGAGCGGCTTACCGCGGCTGGATTCACCTTCAGCTACCCCGATATCGCCTCGGCGCTGAGCGCAGAACTGCCTTCGCCTGGTCCTCGCGGCCCCTCCGCACCGCCGGGCGGTCCAGCCGCCTAGTCCCGGGTCAGGCTGCCGGCGGCTCGCCGGCCGGAGCGGGCTCACCCGGCTCAGGGGGCTCGACAATGCACTCCGGCCCGGCATGAGCCTTGATATCAGCGTGCACGCGCACCAGCCTGTTCAGCGCCGTGCCGTTGGCCGGGACGAGCAGCGGAATCTTCCACAGCGGCGGTACCGGACCGCTGAGGCCCTCGTATCGCATGACCCGGCCGAGGGTCAGCCGGAGCAGCCGCCGTGCCACCACGATCGCGATGATGGCCAGCGGGAGCTCGATCACCAGCGCGGACGCGAGGCTCTCCCAGAACCCCGCTGTCCGGACGTCGAGCACGACATCAAACCACGCGTCGCAGATCAAAAGCGTCGCGAGCACGGCAAGCACGATGATCAGAAGCTGGCGACGGCGCCATGCGGCCCAGCCAGCCGCCGCGAACACCGCAAGCTCGGCGACGTCGAACCCAACCCACGCGCCACGCCAGCTCCCCGTGCGGTAAAAGGCGGGCAGGGTAACCGCCAGGTAGCCGATCCAGGCGGCCAGGATGATGCAGCTCGCGGCGATCACGACCAGCGCCGCATCCCACCTCCAGTTGCTGGCCTGCCGGGACGCGGCCTGGCGTTCGAGAGTGACAAGTTCCTGGATCAGCCGTCGCCGATCTTCGGGGCTGAGCTTGCGTAGTTCGTCAGCATCAAACGGCTCGCTCATGACACGTAAAAGCGTAGCTCAGCGCGAAAGGGACGAACGGAGGGCACGCGGCGAGTGCACGGACGCGGCAGCTGGCTTGCGCCGCCACCAGCGGGCCTTCGGCATACGCTAAGGCTGTGAGCGGTGAACTGGTATTCGTCAGGGTCGCCCTCGGCCCCTGCGCCATGCCATACCAGGAGGCATGGGACTTGCAGCGCGACCTGCACGGCCGCAGGGCGTCAGGCGAGATCCCCGACACCTGCCTGCTACTCGAGCACCAGCCGGTCTACACTGCGGGCCGCCGGACTAGCCCGCTTGACCGCCCGGTCGGTGACCCCGGCGCTCCCGTCATCGAGGTCGACCGGGGCGGCAAGATCACCTGGCACGGACCGGGCCAGCTCGTCGGCTACCCGATCTTCGCCCTCGAGGATCCGATCGACGTCATCGGCTACGTCCGCTCGGTCGAGGAGGCGCTGATCCGGACGTGCGCTGACTTCGGCCTGGCCACGACCAGGGTGCAGGGCCGGAGCGGAGTCTGGGTCAGCGGTGGCGGGACCGGACCTGACCGCAAGGTAGGCGCGATCGGGATCCGGGTAGCTC
Source organism: Streptosporangiaceae bacterium (assembly GCA_030043395.1). The sequence goes on along the minus strand of JASHXW010000278.1, from coordinate 1,517 downwards.
GCGGGGTGACCATGCACGGATTCGCGCTGAACTGCGACAACGACCTGTCCTGGTTCGACAGGATCGTGCCGTGCGGGATACCGGACGCGGCGGTCACCTCGATGTCGGCCGAACTCGGCCGGACCGTCCGCGTCTGCGACGTACTTGACTCGGTGCAGGCCCACCTAGCTTCGGTGCTGGGCGCGAGCCAGGCCAGGGAACTGCAGACCGTCACCGAACTGCTCGCCAGTCCCGTGGCCTGACGCGCTGGCTATCAGGCCGAGCGCGCCTCCTGGGGAAGGAAGATCGGCGCGGCGGCGTCGCGCCCTCGCAGCGCACCGCAGACGCGGCGCACGCCGAACGGCGCCAGGAACGAGGAAAGCTCGCCCGGCGCGGTGAAGCGGTAGTCGTCGAGCTCGGCCTCCTGCAGGACGATGGCCCGGCCGTCCTGGAGTTCGCCGCCGTCGAAGATGAAGTGCATCATCGGCCTGGCCCGCATGCCGAACGGCGCCACCCAGTCGATGACGAGAAGCTGGCCTACCGGGATCTGGAGGCCAAGTTCTTCCCCCACCTCACGACTGCAGCCGTCCTGCGGTGCCTCGCCGTGCTCGCAGATGCCACCTGGCACCGTCCAGTAGTCGCGGTAGTTCGGCTTGACCAGCAGCACCTGGCCGTTCGGGTCGGTGATCAGCGCGCCGGCGGAGACGACCACGCCAGGCAGCCCGGCGTACCACGTCTCCTCGTCCTGGAACGTCACCTCAGGCATCGGCGGTTCCGGACCGCTGCGCAAGGTAAGCGGTGAGCTCGCCGGCCGGAACTGCCTCCTGCACGGCGCTGACCAGGTCACGCACGGTGACGCTGCCCGCCTCCCGCTCGGCCGCGCCGTAGATCAGGCACCAGCGCGCGCCCTGGTCCGCGGCCCACCTGAGCTGCTTGCCGAGCTTCCCGCTCGATCCTAGGTAGGCGCTGGCCCGGAGCCCGGCAGCCCGGGCCGCCGCCGCGAGCGCGAACGAAGCCTCGGCCAGGTCGTCTTCCAGGACGGTGACTGCCACGTCCAGGCGACCGCGCAGGCCGGCCGCGGCGTCCGGCAGCATCATCAGCGTCCGCTCGATGCCCACGGACGTCCCGGTAGCCGGCACGTCCGGCCCGCCGAGCTGGGCGATCAGGTGGTCGTAGCGGCCACCGCCGCCCAGCGAGACCGGAAGGCCGGTGGTTGTCAGCTCCCAGATCGGGCCGGTGTAGTAGCTCAGCCCGCGCACCATGCGGGGCGCGAAGACGATCCGCGATGGCGGGATCTGAGCGCTCGCCACGGCGATCAGCCGCTCGACGGATTCCAGCCCGGCAGATCCGGCCTCGCTTGGCTTCAGCACTGTCCCGAGCCGGTCGATCGCGTCGTCGGCAGTCATCGTGCCGACGAGCTCAGCCGCGGTCTCGGCTCCCAGGCCCCGCCCCGCGAGTTCGGCAACCACCTCAGCCGGGCTCAGCTTGTCCAGCTTATCCAGCGAGATCAGCACGCCGGAGCCAAGCTCAGCAGGCAC
>JASHXW010000277.1 GCA_030043395.1 Streptosporangiaceae bacterium | reverse complement strand
GCGAGCACGTCGTCGCGCTCGTTGAGGACTTCGTACAGGATCTGGATGCCCTGATTCGGCAGGCCCACCTCGTAGGCATCGGGATACATCAGGGCCCACCGGACCTGCGCGGCGTCCCAGTCCTTGACGACGCTGTTCAGCTCGCCGCCGACGTACTGAACCGGCTTGCGCACCAGCGGAAGCAGCGGCTCGAGCCGGGGGTAGACGGACTGCACAGGCATCGCTCTAGCTTACCGACCGGCGCGGGCGGACCATCGCGGCCAGCGTGACCAGCTTCACCAGGACATGACCTCCGTGGCGGCTCGCCGGCCTGGCCGGCCGCCCGCCAACGCCGGCGCAGAACCCGGCTGGCTAGCCGAGCAAGGTCTCGCCGACGTAGCCGCCCGGCCTGGCCCCTGGCGGGCAGGCGAAGATCGCGCTGCCGATGTGCGTGAGGTACAGGCTCAGCGCGTCCCTGCCTGCGATCCGGCGCTGGATCGGGATGAACTGCCGCCGCGGATCGCGCTGGTAGACCAGGAACAGCACGCCGACGGCAGGGGTGCCTGATGGCTCCTTGCCGTCGACGAAGGAGAACCCGCGCCGCAGGATCCGCTGGCCGTCGTTTCGCTCGGGCGAGGACAGCAGCAGGTGCGCGGTCGGCGGTATGCGCGGCAGCAGCGCCCCTGACAGCTTGTCCCGGCCGATCGTGTCCTGCTGGCCGTCGAGGTTGGTGCTGTCCCACAGGCTGAGGTTGATCACGATCCGCCTCGCCACCAGGTACGAGCCGCCGCTCATCCACTGCGGCGAGTCAGGTCCGGCGGCCCACACGAAGTTGTCAAGCGCGCCGGAGTCCTCGACCTTGATGTTCGCCGTGCCGTCCTGGAAGCCCATCAGGTTTCGCGGCAGCGCCTGGCTGGTGCTGTTGCCCGTGCGCCCGAACCCGGCAAGCAGCCAGCGGGTCTTGGCGACCGGGAGGCCTATCCGGATCAGGTCGTGCACGGCGTGGAAGGCCACCTGAGGGTCGTTGGCGCACACCTGGATGCCGAGGTCTCCGCCGCTGATATCGTCCTGGAGCTCGTCGCCGAGAAACCGCGGCAAGTCCACCAGCGGCTTCGGTCGCCGGCCAGCAAGCCCGAACCGTCCCTTGCCAGTCCCGCCGAACAGCGACGCGCCGAATCCGAACGTCACCGTCAGGTCAGAGGGCCCGAGCCCGATGGCCTCGCCGGTGTCCTTGGGCGGGTTGTTGCCGGTCTGGACCGGGCCGACCCGGTCGCCCACCGACATCTTCGCCGCCGCCGCTGACCACTCCTTCATCAGGCTGCGAAGGTCGGCCTCGGAATCACTGGTCATGTCGAGCGCGGCGAACTGGATGTAGTTCTGCGATGGCGTGGCGATGCCGGCCTGATGGGAGCCGTAAAAGGGCACCGTTTCGGATCCGGCTTTGGCCGGCGCCCGCGCCGCGGCTTCCGCCTGGTCGGTAGCGAGCAGCGAGCTGGCTCCCGCCGCGCCTACCCCCAGGCCCGTCAGGCCAGCCGCCCGGAGTACTCCACGGCGAGTCGGCTGCATCGTGCCAGTGTTCCATTGCGGCAAGGGCCCCACAACCGGTGTGCGCAAAGGTCTGGTCAATGTTTCTGTACACCAGGTGCCCAGGCGGGGCGTCCCTATTATTGTCGCCTTAATTAGATGGCCGCCCCCGGATCGGCGTCCGTTCCCGGACCGCCGGCGGGCGCCGGAAGGGCCCGAACATGATCTGGATGCCCGCTCAAAGGGCGGCCAGGGCCTGCATCGTTGTCGCTAGCCTCGCGACAGCCCTCGGGCTGGCTCTCACCGTCCCTGCCACCGCCAGCACCCGCGTGAGCCATGCCGCCGCCGGATCGGTGATTGCCTGGGGAGAGAACCAGAGCGGAGAGCTGGGCAACGGCACGATCAGCCACGCCAGCCGGCCCGTCGGCGTGCAGCTTGCGGCCGGGACGACGGTGACCGCGGTCGCGTCAGGCGGCCGGCACAGCCTGGCCATCACGTCGACCGGGAAGGTGCTGGCCTGGGGCGCCAACTTCTACGGGCAGCTCGGGGACGGCACCCGCAAGAACAGCTCAGTCCCCGTCGACGTCAGGCTGCCCAAGGGCACGACCGTGACGGCCATCGCCGCTGGCGGCGACCACAGCCTCGCCGTCACGTCGGCGGGCAAGGTCCTGGCCTGGGGCCAGAACCAGTACGGCCAGCTCGGTGACGCGAGCACCGCCCAGAGCACGACGCCAGTGCAGGTCAGGCTGCCCAAGGGGACGAAGGTGGTCTCGGTCGCTGCCAGCTACAACGCCAGCATGGCGCTGACCGCGGCAGGCCACGTGCTGGCCTGGGGATACAACGGCTCGGGGCAGCTGGGCAACGGCTTCCACACCGCGAGCGAGATCCCCGTCCGGGTAGACCTGCCCGCGGGCGTCCGGATCAAGGCGCTTGTCATGGGCGGATATGACGGCCTGGCGCTCACCTCGTCCGGCCGCCTGTATAGCTGGGGAGACGACAAGTACGGTCAGCTCGGCGACGGCCAGAGGCACAGTAGCGACCGGCCGGTCCAGGTCAGGCTGCCGAAGGGCACCAGGATCGTCGCGATCGGAGCGGGAAGCCAGCACAGCCTGGCGCTGACCTCGACAGGCGAGGTCCTGGCGTGGGGCTATGGCGTGTTCGGCCAGCTCGGCGACGGCACCAGGATCGGCAGCGACGTGCCGGTCAGGGTCGACATCCCGGCAGGAGTCACGATCGTCCGGGTGAGCGCGGGAGGTGGCTACAGCGTGGCGCTCACCGCTGCAGGGCAGGTCCTGGCCTGGGGTCACAACGAGTTCGGGCAGCTCGGCAACGGGGGCACGGCGGGCGCTGACAAGCCCCAGATGGTCAAGTTGCCCGCCGGCACGGTCGTCTCCGTCCTCGCGGCCGGCCCGACCACCAGGCACAGCCTCGTCATCGTGCGGTGAGCCGCCAGCGCGCGAGCTGACGCGAGCTCGACGGGCTGATCGCGCCAGCGAAGACGTTGCGTCGCCGGTGCACGGACTGCAGCAACCCGATCGCCATCATGTCGGCGAACATGGCTGATCCGCCGTAGGACACGAACGGGAGCGGCAAGCCGGTCACCGGCATGATGCCGACTGTCATCCCGATGTTGATGAACGCCTGCACGGCGAACCAGATCGCGATGCCGGACGCGACCAGCATGCCGAACTGGTCCTCTGCCCTGGTCGCGATCCGCAGCGTCAGGATCACCAGCAGGGCAAGCAGCCCGATGATGATGATCGAGCCGATGAAGCCGAGCTGGTTGCCGATAGCGGCGAAGATGAAGTCCGTGTACTGCTCGGGGATGAAGCTCCCGGCGATCATCTGGCTGTGGAACAGCCCGGTGCCATGCAGGCCTCCGGCGCCGATCGCGATCTTCGCCTGGGCGGCGCTGTAACCCGTCCCGCTCAGGTCGTACGACGGGTGCAGGAACGAGGTCAGCCTGCTGATCTGGTAAGCCTTCAGCAGGTGCAGCCTGGCAACGCCGAAGACGCCAACCACGCCGATCGCCGCCATCGTCGCGAGCCAGCGGATCCGCACCCCGGACAGCGCGATGAGCCCGCCCACGAGCACCACCAGCAAGATCACCACGCCCAGGTCCGGCTCGGCGATCACGAGCAGGATCGGGAACGCGGCGATGCCGATCGTCTTGAGCACGGCCTTGAGTCCTGGCCTGGTCTCCCCGGGTCGCACCTCGGAGAGCAGCATCGCGCTGATCACGATGATCGAGAGCTTGGCGAATTCCGACGGCTCGACCTGGAACCCGCCGCCGAGCGAGATCCAGGACCTGGCCCCGTTCACGATGGTGCCGAACGGCGTCAGCACGGCGAGCAGCCCGAGCAAGGACAACCCGTACACGATCGGCGCGTAGAGCTTGAGCTGGCGCGAGTCGAGCGAGCTCACGATCAGCATCAAGATCAGCCCGATGGCGATGTTGAGGAGCTGCTTGAGCAGGTAGGTGTGCGGGTCGGCGCCCTGCTGGATGAGCAGCGGCGCGGTCGCCGACCAGATCACCAGCGTCCCGA
>JASHXW010000276.1 GCA_030043395.1 Streptosporangiaceae bacterium | reverse complement strand
AGCATCGCCGTCTCAGTCGTCGAGCCCTTCGCCGAGCCCTTCGCATTCCAAGAGCAAGTCACCGTCGCCGAGCCCGTCGCCCACGCCCACCAAGACGCATCAGCACAACCCCGGGGTGCTGTGCCTCAGCACTCAGATCGTGAAGAACGAGTCGAAGTCCAAGCCCGGTGGCACGATGACCTACTCGGTCTGGGTCTGGAGCACGACTGCGGCTAGCGGGGTCAAGGCGACAGTTTCGTCCACCTCAAGTCAGATGGACACCCCGACCTTCACGCTGTGCCCGGTCAAGCACAGCACTTCGTGCAAGATCGGGTCGGTGTCAGCGAACGCGGCGTACGAGCTGGTCGTCGCCGACAAGGTGCGCAGCTCAGCGACCGCCGGTCACCAGATCACGCTCAGGATCACGGTGACGGCCACGAACCGGTCGCCCGCGGACGCGTCGATCACCACGCTGGTTGGCGAGACCAACCCGACTCCGACGTCCACTGAGACCCTGCCGGCGTCGAACTTCTCGGGCTTCCCCTCGACGACCGTGTCACCCGGCAGCCTGAACAACCTCTTCCCGGTCGTGACGCCGAGCCCATCTGCCTCCGGCCATGGAGCTCAGGGTCGCGATCTCGCGGACGTGACCAACTCAGCCCTGCCACTCGACACGCACCTCATCGGCGGGCAGCTTGCCGCGCTCGCGGTGCTCGCGGCGGCCATCACGATGGTCATGGCACGGCTGCAGCTCCGCAGGCCGCAAGGGGCCGGGTCATCCGCCAGCTCCTCAGGTGGCGAAGCTCCCCACCCCGAGCCCGCAACACCTTCCGACCAGGCCTAAGCCTGAGGTTCGCGTCCGCCGGACGAAGCCAGCCAGGACTTCAGCGCGAGGTGTGCTCGACCAAGGGGCGCATAGACCGCATCTCGACTGCCAGCGCGTTGGCGCTTAGCGAGGCTGAAACGACCACCCCGAAGGTGTCGCTGTCTGCCCAGGCACACTCGGACGGCCCGCCGTGCTGACCTGGCGCGCATGCTGCCAGTCCGCCGAGCTTCCCTGCACTCGTCGTGAACGCTCCGTGCAGTTCCGCCTTGTAGGCGCTGATCAGGCTGGTCGCTGACATCCCGCCGGTCAGGTTGCCGCCGATGAACACCATAACCTGAGGCCCAGTGCTCGTGCCCGGACCCGCCTTCTTCTCGTAGACCGCCGCGACGACGTTCTTCACCTCGCCGGAGGCGCCCGCGATGATCTTCTGCTTCAGATCCTGCGCCGTCGACTGCGCCAGCGTCGGCTGCACGACGAAGCCGCCGAGCGTGTCAGGCGCCGAGATCACGTGGGTCGGCGTGGGCAGCAAGAAGAAAGCGACCACACCGACCACCAAGACGACAATGGCCGATCCGGCGATGATTCGCAGCTTGCGCGGCAGCCGTCCCAGCAGGCGGACCGTCTTGCGGCGCGACAGTGTTCCCGCGCGCTTACCGGGCGCGGTTGCGCGCGCCAACGAGCTTGCAGCGGTCTCGGCGCCCGAGGGGCCGACGACAGAATCAGTCGCGGCCCGCGAGCTGGCCGAATCCTTGACGCTGCTCGGGCGCCGGCTAGCCGGCCGAGTGGCTGGTCGCTTCCGGCTGGCCTTCCGCCCGCCGTGCGACGTCCGGCCAGCACCGGCGGAACGCTTCGCCGTGTCGGCCCGGCGCAGGCCGGTATCAGTGTCGGCGTCGAGATCGTCGTCATCATCGTCAGAAGCTGGCGTGCCCGTCCGCTGAGTACGCAGCAACGCCGCCGTGCGGGTCGAGCGATCAGGCGCCCGGTCGGCCTTGGCGGGACGATCCGTTCGATTGCCGTCCAGCAGGTCGTCAATGTTGTCTGGCCAGGCGCGGCGATAGGCGTTAACGGCTCCACTTGAGCCGGTCGTCCCGTTCGGCCCGGTCGGCCCAGTCGCCTCATCCGGCGCAGATCGATCCGGTCCGGAATCGCGGCCGTGACGACCTGGGATCGAAGTGCGGCTGCGGCGATCCAGCGCCTCGCCTCGGTCCAGGGCGGATGGCGCTGACTCCCGCTCCAGGCCCGCCAGCATCACATCGAGATCGGCATGCGTCGGCGCCGCCTGGCGACCCTGGCCACTAGCCCGGTCTGGCAAGGCCGGGCTTTCCGGCCATGCCGTGGTAGCAGACCCTGAGGCCTGCGCCGCCCACTCGGGTTCGGCGGCCCGGTTCGGACCGGTCGCGTGATCGGGCCAGCCAGGAGCGACCGACCGACCCCGACCGGCGCCCGGATCGGTGCTAGGAGCGGCGTGATCCAGCCAGTCCGGTGACTCGGGCCGGCTCGGAGCGGGGCTCCGGTGCGGGCCAGTTTGCCTCCGGTCGCCTACGGCTGTCCCGGTTCCGGTGTCATACAGGGGCCGAGAGTAGACGTCGGAGTCCAGCCAGCGCTGGTCCGAAGTCCGCCCGGCCGGCTGAGCGCTGCCCTGGTCGGAGTAGAGCGGGGCTGCGTAGTCGTCGAAGTCGATCTTGCGCCCGGAGGACTGGTCCGCTACGCGGGTGGTTTCCCGGCCGGCCGAGCCGGCCGGGAAACCACCCGCCGGCCGAGACGGACTGTCGGCATAACTGGCCGGGCGAGTAGCCAAGCCGGTCATCGCAGCTGCCGGCGACTCGGCCCGCCTGCTCAGGCCACCGCCGCCACCACTGCCGTTCTCCCGGCTGCCGCCGCCACTCCCCCAGCTACTGCCACCACTACTCGACTGCAGGCCCGTGCTTTGGAGGTCTCGTCGCGGCAAGTTCGCCGTCGGCGCAGCGGGCGCCCCGGACGGAGCGGCGGAAGACTCAGAAGAAGACCGGCCGTCGCCGAGATAACGAATCCAGTCGTAGTCCTCGTCGCCGGAGTTCAGGCCACCGCTAGAGTCGGGCCCGAAGCCCTGATCACGGTCAGACCGGCGATCCTTGCCTCGCTTCGGCATTCGCCGTTGACCTCCTGAGTACCGGCCGTCTGTCCGCCGCCGACCGCGCCGATGTCGCATCCATCATGCGGCATGTTGGGCATGCTCGTCTGACGATCACGGAGATGCGACCTCGTGTCGCGCCGCGAGAGTACCGCCTGAGCGATCCGGTGACGGTCAGCCGAAATCATCACAAGCACCTCACTTGCGGACTGCAGTCCGGTGGATGGACGATTACATCGCGCCGATCGTGCGCCCATCAATTGAGGAGCGACCCATGGCGGATGGGCTTTCTGCGCCGGTCCTCGGGCCATCGACAATCTTTCCGCGTGGCTATCTGTGGCTAGCCCCGTTCTGGTGCGCGATAGCACTAGCTCTGCTTGAGTTCGCCGACTGGCTGCCGCTGTGGTTCAGGGTCACCTCGGCCGCGGGGTTGGTCGTGGCGATGCTCACTTTCGTCTGCGTGCTCTCCGTCATCACCACCCGCGCGTTCACCGCCGACGAAAACGGAGTATGGATCGGCCTGCCAGCCTCCACCCGCCGGCGCGGCAGCAACCGCAGGGAGGTCAGGTACCTTCCCTGGCAGCAGCTGGAGAAGGTGCGGATAGCCAAGCGATGGGGCGGCGCGCGGGTCGAGTTCATCCTGGGGCCGGACGCCTCGCTGGTCCTGCGCGGCTACCCGAGCAACCCGTTGCGGACGTTCTGGCAGGGCGTGCTGCTCATCATCCCGTTCTGGTACGTGCTGCAGCCCACCGGAGTCATCACGCCACGGGGCAGGCCGCTCCGCTACCAGCTCCGCCTGCACAACGTCACCGTCGACGAACTCCGGCAGCGCTTCCGCGCCCTGGCGCCGCCTAATGTGACGGTCGCGGTGCTCGTCCGCAAGCGCGGATCCGTATCATCGCCCACGTCGGCAACAGGCACGGTTGACCAAGCTGCCTACCGTGCCGCTGGCCGGCGGTGATCGAGTTCGGGGATGAGCTTGTTATGCGAAGAGAGGCATAAATCGATGGCACATGAGGTCAAGGGCGTCATCGCCCGGGAGAAGGGCGCACCGGTTGAGCTGACCACGATCGTGGTGCCCGACCCCGGTCCCGGCGAGGCACTGGTCCGCGTCCAGGCGTGCGGCGTCTGCCACACGGACCTGCATTACCGGGAAGGCGGCATTGGCGACGACTTCCCCTACCTTCTCGGGCACGAGGCTGCCGGGGTAGTCGAGTCGGTCGGTGAGGACGTCACCGGGCTCGAGGCGGGCGATTTCGTCATCCTCAACTGGCGCGCGGTCTGCGGGCAGTGCCGTGCCTGCCGGCGCGGGCGGCCCTGGTACTGCTTCAACACGCACAACGCCAGGCAGAAGATGACGCTCGCTGACGGCACCGTGCTCTCCCCCGCGCTGGGCATCGGCGCTTTCGTGGAGAAGACGCTGGTCGCCGCCGGGCAGTGCACGAAGGTCAGCCCGAAGGTCAAGCCCGAGGTAGCCGGGCTGCTCGGCTGCGGCGTGATGGCCGGCCTCGGCGCTGCGCTGAACACCGGGCAGGTCGGGCGCGGTGACTCGGTCGCGGTCATCGGCTGCGGCGGAGTCGGCTGCGCGGCCATCCTCGGCGCCCGTCTCGCCGGGGCGCGCAAGATCATCGGAGTCGACATCGACGAGCGCAAGCTGACCTGGGCGCGCGAACTCGGAGCCACGGACACGATCAACAGCCGGGAGACCGACCCGGTCGAGAAGATCAGGGAGCTCACCGAAGGCAACGGCGCTGACGTCGTGATCGAGGCGGTGGGACGGCCTGAGACGTACAAGCAGGCGTTCTACGGCAGGGACCTGGCGGGGACCGTTGTGCTTGTCGGCGTGCCCACGCCCGAGATGCAGCTCGAGCTTCCGCTGCTTGACGTGTTCGGCCGTGGTGGCTCGCTGAAGTCGTCCTGGTACGGCGACTGCCTCCCCGACCGCGACTTCCCGATGCTGACCGACCTGCACCTGGGCGGGCGGCTGCCGCTGGAGAAGTTCGTGTCCGAGACCATCGCGCTCGATGCCGTAGAGGAGGCGTTCGCGAAGATGCAGCGAGGCGAGGTATTGCGTAGCGTGGTCACGCTCTGAGGCTGCCGTGCCTGAGGCCGCCGCCCGCCTTGGCTGATGGGGTCGCCCGCCGTGCCTGACAAGATCGCCTGCCGTGGCTGACGAGGTCGCCAGGATCGCCATGTGGTCCGGCCCAAGAACGCTGTCCACCGCCCTGATGTACTCCTTCGGCAACAGGGCTGACACGGTCGTGGTCGACGAGCCGCTCTACGGCTATTACCTGGCCAGGACCGGGATCGCGCATCCGGGCCGCGAGGAGATCATGCGCTCCATGCCGACGGACTGGCCCGAGGTAATCGACGGCCTCGCCTCCGGTCCGCTGCCGGCGGGCAAGACCGTGTTCTACGCCAAGCACATGAC
>JASHXW010000275.1 GCA_030043395.1 Streptosporangiaceae bacterium | reverse complement strand
CACGGCGTAACCGCACGAGTCGGAGACCCGGTCCACGTCGACGACGATGATCGACCGCTGATTGCGCCGCAGCACGGTCGGACCAGCCGCTGCACCCGCGCCGTTCGCTGTGGCCACGCCGTTCGCTCCGGGCATGCCGTTCGCGCCAGCCGGGTCGGCCACGTCCCCCGCGGCGGAGCTGAAGTAGCTGGCGAATTGCTCCCAGTCGGCCTCGCCAGGGAGCACGGCCCGCCCCCTGCCATAGATGCGCAGGATCTTCGCCTGCTTGGTGAACGAGCAGAACATGATCGTGATCCGGCCGTTCTGGCGCAGGTGCGCGACTGTCTCCGCGCCGCTGCCAGTCAGGTCGAGGTAGGCGACAGTGAGCGGGTCGATCACCGCGAACGTGTCCTTGTATCCCTTCGGCGAGACGTTGACGTGCCCGCCGTTGCCAGACGGGTCCAGGCACGGTGCCGTCGCGACGAAGAACACGGGCTGGCGCCGGATGAACTTGATCAGCCGTTCGGTCAGCTCCGGGTACACGGTCGCCATGCTTCCTCCTATGGCCGGGTGCCTACTACTCAACCAGCACCGATGCACCAGACTGGATGGTGGCCAGGAGCTGGGGGGCAGTTGCCGATGAGCCGGATGTCGCCGGGGGTGCTCGCACCGCCGCATGAGGTACTCAGTCCGCAGGAGTGGCGGGAGCGCGGGAAGGCGCAGCGGGCTACGGTGCCGCGCTCGAGTCACGCCGCGTGGGTAGTGCCGAAGGACCGGCCAGACTCGCTGGAGATCCTCGAGGAGCAAGCCGGGAACCGGGTGCCTGACCTAGTGCCGATCAGGTACGGGCGGATGGTGGCTTCGCCGTTCGCTTACTTTCGCGGCGCGGCCGCGCCCATGGCATGGGACCTGGCCCATACTCCAAGCACCGACATCACGGTGCAATGCTGTGGCGACGCGCACCTGATGAACTTCGGCATGTTCGCCGCACCGGACCGGCGCCTGGTCTTCGACGTGAACGACTTCGACGAGACGCTGCCCGGGCCGTTCGACTGGGACGTCAAGCGACTCGCCGCCAGCTTCGCGGTCGCTGCGAGGGACAACGGCTTCTCGGACCGGACCGCCATCCACGCGGCGACGCGCTGTGCGGCGAGCTACCGCACCGAGATGGCCAAGTTCGCGACGATGCGCTTCATGGACGTCTGGTACGCCAGGATCGACGTCGAGTACATGGCATCTGTCTATGACGCGATGCAACCGCGGAGCGCCGCCCGGCGGCGCAGGCGCGACATCGCCAAGGCGCATGACCGCACCAGCCAGAAAGCGCTGGCGAAGCTCTGCTCGCAGTCGGGCGGCGAGTACCGGATCAAGCCCGATTACCCGGTGGTGGTGCGTTATCCCGTGGACCTTGATCCTGGTGTCTTCGACGAGCTTCGCAACGCGATCGCGCTGTACCGCGAGACGCTGCGCGCCGACGCCCGCGAAGTGCTCAGGCGCTATTACTTCGGCGACTTCGCGCGCAAGGTGGTCGGCGTCGGATCGGTGGGCACCGAGGCGTTCATCCTGCTGCTCCTGGGCGACAGGTCGGACGAGCCGTTGTTCCTGCAGCTCAAGGAGGCGCAGGAGTCGGTGCTCGCACCCTTCGCCGGGCCGAGCGAGTACAAGCACCAGGGTGAGCGGGTCGTGCGGGGCCAGCGGCTGACCCAGGCGGCATCTGATCCGCTGCTCGGCTGGACCAGCGGCATTCCAGCGGACGGCGTGACTGCCAGGGACTACTACGTCAGGCAGCTGCGGGACATGAAGGGCTCGATGAGCGTCCCGCTGATGGACGCCAGCCAGCTGGTGTACTACGCGCGCTTGTGCGGGTGGGCACTGGCGAGGGCGCATGCGAGGACGGGACGGGCAACGCTGATCTCGGGCTACCTGGGCTCGGGCGAGGTGTTCGACCACGCCATCGGCGACTTCGCCATCGCCTACGCCGACCAGAACGAGCGCGACCACCGCCGGCTCGCCGAGGCCGTCGCGTCGGGACGGGTTCACGCCATGACAGGCGTCTAGCTCTGGCCTCTTGATTACCCGGCGGTACGATTAGCTCAGTTAACTGTTGTCTGGCAGTGACGCCCGGTTCGCGTACGCAGCCGTCGGCCCTGGTCCATGGGAGGACTGCGTGACTGAGCTTGCCGACCACGGGCAGCAGGTCAGCACCGCGTTCGCCGGCCGGCACGCGGCGGCCGCACAGCTGAGGCACGCCTACGCGGCTATCCCGCCGGGCACGCCCGTCAGGCTCGCCAAGTCGACGTCCAACCTGTTCCGGTATCGCGACAGCGGGTCGTCCGGCCTCGTCACGCTCGACGTGTCGGCGTTCACCCGCGTGATGCAGGTCGACACCGAACGGCGAACGGCAACTGTCGGCGGGATGACCACCTACGAGGACCTGGCTGACGCGACTCTCCGGCACGGGCTGATGCCGCTGGTCGTCCCGCAGCTGAAGACCATCACTCTCGGCGGCGCGGTGTCCGGCCTCGGCATCGAGTCGACCTCCTTCCGCAACGGCCTCCCGCACGAGTCCGTGCTGGAGATGGAGATACTCACCGCCGACGGGCGGCTCGTCACCGCGGCCCCGGACTCCGAGAACAGCGACCTGTACTGGGGCTTCCCGAACTCCTACGGAACACTCGGCTACGCGCTGTGGCTGACCATCGAGCTCGAGCCGGTCTCGCCCTTCGTTCACCTGCGGCACTTCAGGTTCACCGACCCGGCGCAGGTGATGACGGCGATCAGCCAGATCGCCGCCGATGGCAGCTACCGCGGGCACCGGGCCGATTTCCTGGACGGCACGGCCTTCAGCCCTGGCGAGATCTACCTCAGCGTCGGCGCGTACAGCGACGCGGCTCCCTGGCTGAGCGACTACACCGGCCAGAACATCTACTACAAGTCGATCCGCGGGCCGCAGGAAGACTTCCTGACGATCCGCGACTACCTGTGGCGCTGGGACACGGACTGGTTCTGGTGCTCGCGCGCCTTCGGGGTGCAGCGGCCGGTCATCCGCATGCTATGGCCGAGCAGGTACCGGCGCTCAGACGTGTACCGCAAGCTCGTCGCGTTGGACCACAAGCATGGGCTTACCCGCAAGCTCGCCGCCAAGCGCGGCGGGCCGGCCAAGGAGGACGTGGTCCAGGACGTCGAGATCCCGGTCGAGCACGCCGCGGACTTCTACGACTTCTTCGCGTCCAGCGTCGGCATGGCACCGGTCTGGCTCTGCCCGTTGCGGCTGCGCAGCGACCGGGCCTGGCCGCTGTACCCGCTCGGTCCTGGCCAGGTCTACGTGAACTTCGGGTTCTGGGGCCAGGTCGTCCTGCCTCCTGGCGCCGGGGACGGGTTCTACAACCGGCAGGTCGAGGACAAGGTCACCGAGCTCGGCGGCCACAAAGGGCTCTACTCCACCGCGTTCTACTCGCGCGAGGAGTTCTCGCGGCTGTACAACGGCCAGGCCTACGCCGAGCTCAAGCGCAAGTACGACCCCGACGGCAGGCTGGCCGACCTGTACGACAAGTGCGT
>JASHXW010000274.1 GCA_030043395.1 Streptosporangiaceae bacterium | reverse complement strand
GCGTCTGCCCAGCCCGGCGGCATCGCGGTCCAGGCGGTCGTCGGCGGCATCGTGGTGCTCACGCACCTGTCGCCATTCTGGGTGTCGTTGCACTTCATCGCGACGCTGCCGGTCCTCGCGGCCGCCGTCGCGCTGCACGTGCGATCTGCCGAGAGTGACAGGCCGCCCACCTGGCTGGTCAAGCCGCTTGTCAGGCTTGTGGCCAGGGCACTGCTCCTGGTCACGTCGGTGATGATGGTGGCCGGGACGCTGGTCACCGGAACCGGCCCGCTGTCGGGCAGCACCAACGTGCACCGCTTCCACTTCCTGACCCTGGTCCAGGTGACGCAGCTGCACGCTGATGTCGGCTGGGTGCTCGGGACCGTGGCCGTGATGTTCCTCGTGCTGGCGATCTACGAGGAGGCGCCGCCGCGGGTCGTGCGGCTCGCCTGGATCTCGCTCGGCCTGATCGCCGTCCAGGGCGTGATCGGGTACGTCCAGTACTTCCTTCGCCTGCCAGCTGGCCTGGTCTGGGTGCACGTCGCGAACTCTGCGCTGATCTGGATCGCGGTGCTCAGGCTGAACTTCGCGCTGCGTGACCGCGGTCAAGTCGGGGTCGCCGATCCTGATCTCGCGGCTCCGGCGGCCGAGGCCCTGTCCGGCGGGACGGCTGTGCGGTAGCTTCCGGTATATGCCGACTGCCGCTGTCAACGGGATCGATCTCAGCTACGACGACACCGGCGGTGCCGGCCCCGTGGTGGTGCTGAGCCACGGGTACCTGATGGACCACTCGATGTTCGGGGCCCAGGTCGCGGCGCTATCGCCGCGGTACCGCGTCATTACCTGGGACGAGCGCGGGCACGGCCCGACTAGCTCACCAGGGCCGTTCACGTACTGGGACTCTGCCCGCGACCTGCTCGCGCTGCTTGATCACCTCGGGATCGACCGCGCGGTGCTTGGCGGCATGTCCCAGGGCGGGTTCGTGAGCATGCGCGCGGCCATGGAGCAGCCAGACCGGGTGCGCGGCCTGATTCTGATCGACACTCAGGCCGGGACCGAGGACCCGGCGATGGCACCAAGCTACGAGCAGATGTTCCAGATCTGGATCGCCCAGGGCCCAGAGCCCGTCCAGGAACTGGTGTCGGCGATGATTCTCGGCCCTGGCCAGTGGCCTGACTGGTACGCCAAGTGGGCAGTCCTCGACGACGACCAGGCGACTTATGCGTTCCGCTGCCTGATGGACCGTGATGACATCACCGACAAGATCGGCGAGATCACGGCCCCCGCCCTGATCATCCACGGGACCGAGGACGCTTCGATCCCCATGTCCAAGGCCGAGGAGTTGCGGGACGGACTTGGCGGCAAGACCACCCTGGCCGTCATCGAGGGTGGCACCCACGCCTCGAACATCAGTCACCCAGACGAGGTCAACGCGCACATGCTCGCGTTCTTGTCCTCGCTGGACGACTGACCTGCCCGACCGGGCTTGACTTTGCTCATGCCCGACGGCGTTCTGCTGCCTGGAGCACCTCGGCGCGGCGAAAGGCCTCCCTGATCGAGTTCACGACGGCGTCTGGCGTGGCGACGATCTCACGCCAGGTGAAGTGGACGACCTCGAACCCGGCCGCTCGCAGGTCCGCGTCCCTGCGTAGCTGAAGGCGTGCGCGGTCAGGGTTCTCGTACTTCAGCGCGCCATCAGCCTCGCCGATGGTCCGGTGCTGGCGCCACAGGAAGTCGGCCCTGCCGATCATCCGCACTTCGCTCCCCACTTGCACCTGAAGCTCAGGCGCCGGCAGCCCGCCGTCACGGAAAGCGACACGGGAGATCGACTCGAACGGTGACTCCGCGCGCCAGTCGCTGAACTCCACCACCTGCCGCGCGACCTCGATCCCTGGCCAGCTAGTACAGCTGGCCAGGACTTCAAGCAGCTCGCCTTTGGAAGTTTTGCGGCGCTGCAGCGCGGAGTCGGCAACGACCACGCCAGACCTGAAGGAACTGGAGCGGGCCAGGTCGAGCACGGTCCTCGCGGCCGATGTCACTGGGATGCGACGGGTCACCGTGACCTGACTGGGCGGCAGCGCCGCGATGTGAAGACGGATGCCAGGACGGCCAGTTCGCCGTCCAGCCACGGAGGGTGGCCGGGTCACCGTTATGACGTCGTCCGATGGACGCTCAAGCAGCGCGAGTCCGTGAACGATGGCAGCGTCTTGGTGGCTGCCGACGACAGGCGGTCCGGCGCCAGCGAGCACGCCGGCTAGCCTGAGGGCGCGCTGGCCTTCAGGGGTCTCCTTAAGTTTGCTCGCACGACCGGCCCGCGCGTAGACACCCCGGACGACTGCCACCAGCGCTCCCCGTCGGACGGCCGTCCGAATGTCAGACTCACCAAACCCCGCCGCCCGCAACTCCCGCACCGTAACCAGCCCACCTAATCGCCCTAAATCCGGCACTCTATCCATGTCCATGGCACCGATCATGCCCCTACCTACTGACATATCATCGTTTTCCGTTCGCGCAATGTACCTTTCTTCGCTTTTGTCTGACGGCAAGGGTCAATAAGTTCGATCGCGGGGTCTGAACGGCGTCGCTGGGTCGGAAGACGGATGCCGAACTGGACGTGAAGTCGGCTCTACCGAGGCGGCGACGGCTATACCTAGGGCGATAGTGTCGGTTCTGACTAGCCGGCAGGGTCAGGAGGGTAGCTAGGTGATCAGCCAGACAACGTCCCAGCTGGAATGGAGTGCGACCGACGCGCGCGCCGTGGACCTGATCCGGGTGCTCGCGATGGACGCGGTTCAGAAGGCTGGGTCGGGCCACCCAGGAACGGCAATGAGCCTGGCGCCCGCCGCATACGTGCTATTCCAGCGAGTTCTGCAGCACGATCCAGCCGATCCCCATTGGCTCGGAAGAGACCGGTTCGTTCTTTCCTGCGGGCATTCGAGCCTGACGCTGTATATCCAGCTCTACCTGTCCGGCTACGGGCTTACCCTGGCTGACCTGGAGGGATACCGTACCTGGGGCAGCATCACCCCGGGCCATCCCGAGCACGGGCTGACTCCGGGCGTCGAGACGACGACTGGCCCTCTTGGCCAGGGCCTGGCCAACGCGGTCGGGATGGCCATGGCGGCCCGGCGGGAGCGCGGGCTGCTTGACCCCGACACGCCAGCCGGGGAGAGCCCGTTCGACCACCACATCTACGTCTTCTGCTCCGACGGCGACATCGAGGAGGGCGTGAGCCACGAGGTCTCCTCCCTCGCCGCGCACCAGGAGCTCGGCAACCTCATCATGGTCTACGACGACAATCACATCTCGATCGAGGACGACACCAATATCGCCAAGTCCGAGGACACCCTGGCCAGGTACGCGGCCTACGGCTGGCACACGCAGCGGGTCAGCTGGCGCACTCCGCAGGGGTACCACGAGGACGTGCAGGCGCTCTATGACGCCTTGCTGGCGGCCAGGGATCATCGCGACCGGCCGTCGATCATCGCGCTGTCGACCATCATCGGCTGGCCGGCTCCGAATAAGCAGAACACCGGGGAGGCACACGGCTCGGCACTAGGTGCGCCGGAGGTGGCTGCGACCAAGGAGATCCTGCACTTCGATCCGGCCGTGAACTTCCCGGTGGAGGACGAGGCGGTCGCCCGGGCCAGGGAGGTCGCTGACCGGGGCAAGCTCGCGCACGCCCAGTGGGACGAGTTGCTCGGAGCCTGGGCCGCTGCCAATCCCGAGCGGCTCGCGCTGCTCACGCGGCTCGCCGAGCGCCGCCTGCCAGACGGCTGGACTGACGCGCTGCCTGCCTTCGCGCCGGAGTCCGGGCCGATGGCCACCAGGAGCGCATCGGGCAAGGTTCTCAACGCGCTGGCCCCCGTGCTGCCCGAACTCTGGGGCGGGTCTGCCGACCTGGCCGGCAGCAACGACACGACCATGGCGGGCGAGCCGTCGTTCATCCCGCTCGACCACCAGACCAAGATGTTCCCCGGTGATCCCTTCGGCCGGACGCTGCACTTCGGCATCAGGGAATTCGGCATGGGCGCGATCTGCAACGGGATCGCGCTGCATGGGCTGACCAGGCCCTATGGCGGGACGTTCCTCGTGTTCAGCGACTACATGCGGCCGGCAGTGCGGATGGCAGCGCTGATGGAGCAGCCCGTGACCTTCGTCTGGACGCACGACTCGATCGGCCTGGGCGAGGACGGCCCGACGCATCAGCCAGTCGAGCAGCTCTGGGCGCTCCGCGCGATTCCCGGCCTTGACGTCGTGCGGCCCGCCGATGCCAACGAGACCACGGTCGCGTGGCGGACGATCCTGCAACGCACGAGCCATCCTGCCGGACTCTGCCTGACCAGGCAGAAGGTGCCTGTCTTCGACCGGAGCGAAGTGGCCAGCGCTGACGGAACCGCCCGGGGCGGTTATGTGCTGGCCGAGGCGCCTGAGGGTACGCCGCAGGTGATCCTCATCGGCACCGGGAGCGAGGTGCAGATCGCGATGGCCGCCCGCGACGCGCTCTGGCAGGACAAGATCGCGGCCAGGGTGGTCTCGATGCCGTGCGTGGAGTGGTTCGCCGAGCAGGATCAGGAGTACCGCGACGAGGTGCTTCCACCCGCCATCAGGGCGCGGGTGAGCGTGGAGGCGGGAATCGGACTGGGCTGGCACTCTTTCGTCGGCGATGCCGGAGAGGTGATCAGCCTGGAGCATTACGGCGCTTCGGCCGCGTACGAGAAGCTGTACGCCGAATTCGGAATCACCCCGGAACGGGTGGCTGAGGCAGCCCGGCTCAGCATGAGCCGGGCTAGCTGACCGGGTCAGGAAGGAAGAACGATGACCGCGCAGCATCTAGACCAGGACATACTCGGCAAGCTCACCGCCGAGGGCGTGTCGATCTGGCTCGACGACATCAGCAGGGAGCGGCTGTCCACCGGAAACCTGGCTGGGCTGGTCAAGGACTTCCATGTCCGGGGCGTGACGTCGAACCCGACGATCTTCCAGCACGCGATGCAGCACGGCACCGCGTACGACGAGCAGCTCGGCGACCTCGCGCTGCGCGACGTCAGCGTCGGCGAGGCGGTCAGGTCACTGACCACCTATGACATCCGCTGGGCTTGCGACGTGCTCAGGCCGGTCTTCGATTCCTCAGGCGGGCTCGACGGCCGGGTGTCGATTGAGGTCGACCCACGGCTGGCCAATGAGACAGCGAAGACCA
This sequence comes from Streptosporangiaceae bacterium, assembly GCA_030043395.1. Next base: position 104 of record JASHXW010000274.1, on the reverse strand, counting down.
TCGCCGAGGCCAGGGCGCTGTGGTGGATGGTTGACCGGCCTAACTTGTTCATCAAGGTCCCGGCGACGCTAGCCGGGCTGCCGGCGATCACGACCTGCCTGTCT
>JASHXW010000273.1 GCA_030043395.1 Streptosporangiaceae bacterium | reverse complement strand
CAGAAGTCGTTCTTCCTGCCAAAGATCGCTGCCGGCGAAGTGCATTTCTCGATCGGGTACTCCGAGCCAGAGGCCGGAACTGACCTCGCCGGGCTGCGCACCCGCGCCGTGCGGGACGGCGACGAGTACGTGATCAACGGCCAGAAGATGTGGACCTCGCTGATCAATTACGCCGACTACCTGTGGCTCGCGTGCCGCACTGACACGCAGGCCCCGCGGCACAAGGGCCTGTCGATCATCATGGTCCCGACGCATTCCCCCGGCTTCTCGTGGACCCCGGTGCCAACGCTGGCCGGAGTGTCGACCAGCGCGACCTACTACTCCGACGTCCGGGTACCCGTCGCGAACCTGGTCGGCACGGAGAACCAGGGCTGGCCGCTGATCACCAATCAGCTCAACCACGAGCGGGTGGCCCTGACGTCGGCAGCGCCCTTGCAGACGGCGCTGCGCGAGGTGCGCGACTGGGCCTGCGCGACCAGGGCGCAGGACGGGCGCCGTGTCATCGACGCCGAGTGGGTTCAGGTCAGCCTTGCGCGCGTGCACGCGAAGACCGAAGTGCTCAAGCTGCTGAACTGGCAGATCGCCGCGCGCCTTGACGCCGGGGAAACGCTTGGCCCCGCCGCAGCGTCCGCGACGAAGGTCTACGGAACGGAGCTGACGATCGAGGCCTGCCGCCTGCTGATGGAGGTACTCGGCTCGAACGCGACAGTCGAGCAGGGCTCGCCCGGCGCCCTGCTGTCGGGCCACATCGAGCGCATGCACCGCTCCGCGCTGATCTTGACCTTCGGCGGCGGCACGAACGAGATCCAGCGCGACATGATCGCGATGCTCGCGCTCGGCCAGCCCTACAAGCGCTGACGAATCACGGAGTGACTGTGGACTTTTCCCTCACGCAGCCCCAGGACGAACTGTCGGCGCTTTGCCGCCGCATACTCGGCGACCATGCCACGCCGGCCCGGCTGGCTGAGCTGGAGCAGGCTGGGTCTGGCTTCGACCCTGAGCTCTGGGCGGACCTCGCCGCGGCGGGCGTGCTCGGAGCGACGCTGCCGTCCGATGCCGGGGGTGACGGCTACGGGCTTGCCGAGCAGTGCTCGATCCTGACCGAGGTCGGCCGAGCGGTCGCGCCTGCGCCGTTCCTCGCGACGGTCGTGCTCGGAGCCGGCGCGATCGCCAGGTTCGGAACGCCCGAGCAGTGCCAGCGCTGGGCGGCACCGGCGGCGGCCGGCAACCTCGTGCTCACAGCAGCGCTGGCCGAGCCATGCGGTGACGACCCGCTGTCGCCAGGTACCCGGGCGACAAGGTCCGGCAAGGCATGGCACCTGGACGGCGCGAAGACCACGGTGCCTGCCGGTGCGCACGCAGGGCTGTACCTCGTCCCGGCCAGAACGGACCAGGGCACCGCGGTGTACTGCATCCAGCCGGACGATCCCGGAGTGAGCGTCCAGCCGCAGCAGGTGGTCTTCGGTCCTGGCGCGGCTCAGCTCACCCTCGACGGGACCGAGCTCGCCGGCGACCGGCTGCTCGGCGGCCCGGGAAACGACGGCGGCACCGAGGTCGTGCAGTGGCTGGCATCCCGGGCGACGATCGGGCTGTGCGCACTGCAGCTCGGAGTCACCGAGCGCGCGCTCGAGCTGACCGCCGAGCATGCGCGGTCACGTCAGCAGTTCGGCCGTCCGATCGGGGCGTTCCAGGCCGTGGCGCAGCGGCTGGCCGACGCCTACATCGACGTGGAGGCGATCAGGCTGACGATGTGGCAGGCAGCCTGGCGGCTGGAAGCCGGACTGCCGTGCGAGGAGGAGATCGCTACCGCGAAGTTCTGGGCGGCCGACGCCGGTCACCGGGTCGCGCACACCGCCGTGCACATCCACGGTAGCGTCGGCATCGACACCAGCCACATGCTCCATCGCTACTTCGCTGCCGCCAAGCGGAACGAGTTCGCGCTCGGCGGCGCCACAGCCCAGCTGCGCCGCCTCGGTGCCGCACTCGCCAGCGGCTGAGCTTGCCGGTGGTACGGTCGCAGATGCGCTGCGGCGCCGCCGACCAGACGGGAGCGAAGCGACATGAGTGAAGGAACACCGATCTCCTACAAGGCCGCCACGCACGGGACTCCCGTCCTGAGCACGTCGGGCACGCAGATCGGGACGCTCCAGCATGTCCAGCACGTCGAGGAACTCGACATCTTCGAGGGAATCGTGATCGGGACCCACCACGGCATCCGATTCGTGGACGCCGACCACATCCCGCTGATCACGACCGCGCAGATCCAGACCAGCCTCAGCGACGAGGAGGCGACTCAGCTTCAGCCGCCGTCCGGGCCGCCCGTGTATCACGTCGACGCCCTCAAGGGCGAGGGTCATGACCTGCACGACATGGTCGGCCGGATCTTCGGCCGCGCGCACTGGACCAGGGACACCGAGTAAGCACGCGCTGAGCCAGCCGGCCTGGCCCTGGAGCGCGCAACCAGAGCGCCGTCTCCTCGGTCATAAGGAGCGGAGGCTCCTGCGCGAGGCACCCGGAGGTGCTCGGTGAGACAGCTGCGAATCGCCCGTCGAGTCAGTTTCGCGCCAGTGGTCATCGCGGGCCTGGTCGTTTTGGCCGCCTGCGGTACCGCCGGAACCGCGGCCGGAGCCGGCCGCCAGTCAATCCGGACGGCGACCGTCCCCGTGCATGCGCACCGAGCGGCAAGCCTGGCGGCGCGCCGGAAGCAAGACACGACAGGGAAGTCGCCTGTGAAGCACGCCGACTTCCTCACCGGGGTCTCGTGCACCTCGCCGTCAGCATGCGTCGCGGTGGGCTGGTACTACTACGGCGCAAAGGGCCCGCAAAGAGCACTCGTCGAAACCTGGAATGGCGCCAGATGGCAGGTCCAGGCACTGCCCGCCAATGCGCAAGACGGCACCCTGGCTGCCGTCTCATGCCCCAGCGTGAATTCATGCACCGCGGTCGGGTCGGAGATCCTCTCCTGGAACGGCAACGCGTGGAGCGTGCAACGACGGCGCGCCACCTTCGACACGGTGTCCTGCGCGGCACCGTCCGCATGCGTCGCGATCGGCGAGAACCTGGCTGGCAAGTCGGTCGCCGGGGTCGAGGCCGGCGGCTCCTGGCATGCCAGCAGGCTCCCCGCGCTGCCGCGCTACGTGCAGACGCAGGTACTGGCCGACGTGTCCTGCGCGGCACCCGACGCGTGCCTGGCAGTCGGCAGCTACGGCTATGGCGAGGCGGCCCAGCCCACCTCATCGGCCCGCACCAGGATCCTTGCCGAGCGATGGAACGGCAGCCGGTGGACCATCATCCGCACGCTCAACGTCGCGCGGCTTGACCAGCTGCTGTCGGTCTCCTGCACTGGGCCGCGGCAGTGCGTGGCTGTCGGCCAGGCCAGGAGCCAGGTGACGCTAGCCGAGCGCTGGAACGGCACGAGCTGGCAGCGCGAGCGTACCCCGAGCTTCGGCAAGGCCGGGTACAGCGAGCTCACGGCGGTGTCCTGCACTTCGGCGGCGCATTGCGTCGCGCTCGGCGATCTCAACCTGGCGACACCACACAGCGAGGTCTACAACGGGACCAGCTGGACGCTCAGGCGTATTCCGGCCCCGCAGGTCGTGGAGCCAGTGGTGATGGGGCTCGCGGTATCCTGCACCGGGACCGCTTGCGAGCTGGCCGGGACGTTTGCCGGCGAGACTCTCGCGGAATCCTGGAACGGCTCGTCTTGGCTGCTCCAGGTCGTCCCGGATCCCCGTTAACGACGACACGGCAACCATATGGCGCGGTGGAGCGTTCCCGTAACGAAGCGTGTCCAACCAAGCCGGCATGGGAGCGTTATATGGCGGTCGGCCTCGGAAGCCTGCGACGGCGACTGGTACTCGTCGGCGGCGCGGCAGTGGCGTCGCTGGCGATAGCCGGCTGCGCGGGATCGCAGGCACCCATATTGCTGGCGCCAGCGGGTTCGGCGACTTTCCTGTCGACGACGCGCGGGGTGATCTGGTCGTTCCGCGCGAGCGGCCAGGGCAGCGGCATGCTGCGCAGCGGTGACCACGGCAAGCACTGGCAGGTCGTCTTTCCCGCCAAGAGTCCAGGCAGCGGCCTGGTCACAAGCTATTTCTTCGGAGCCGGGACGGCATACGCGGTCGAGGAGCCAGCCAACGCCAGCGCCGACGCCACGACGGTGGCGACCACTGACGGCGGCACGCACTGGTGGCACGGCAGGTTGCCAGGCACGGGATTCCGCCTTGGCTTCGCTCCTCGCTACCAGATTTACTTCGCCAACCTCGACTACGGCTGGGTGCTCGCAACGGGGGCGCGATCGGATCGCCCGCGTGGAGCCAGGGAGCAGCTGATCCTGTGGCGCACCACCGACGGAGCTCATCGCTGGACCAGGCTCGCGCTGCGGGCCCACCGCTTGCAGGACCTGTCCTTGCCCCGGCATCGGGGATGTACCGTGCCGCCGGCCATCGCGTTCGCCAACCCGCTCAATGGCTGGCTGACGGAGGGATCCTGCGGCTCCGGTCCCGCCACGCCCTACGTCTGGCGGACCTCGGACGACAGCCTGAAGTGGTCCAGGGCCGCGCTGCCCGCGCCGAAGGGCGGCTTCGGCCGATGGCAGGGCTCAGGCACCCACCCGGGCGTCGTCGTCGGCGCACCGCAGGTCGTCGCCTCGGGAGTGCACGCAGTGGTGCTCGTGCCAGTGGAGACCGCACGCGGCGACCTCCTCATCGAGGAGTCCTGGGACGGCGGACGGCACTGGAAGATCGCCTCGCAGGTGCAAACTGGGCCACTCTCGCGCATGCGGAACGGGCTGTTCGATCCGATCACCCCCGAGCAGTGGGTGGTCAGCGCGCCGGGCAAGCTCTTCGAAACCGGCAACGGCGGAGGTACCTGGACGGTCAAGCCGACGGGGACGCGCTCGTGCGGGCCGGTGTCGTTCACCGACCTCGGCCACGGCTACATGCAGGGACGTGGCGCGACCATCGCCTTGAAGACCGAGGACGGCGGCAACACCTGGAAGCCCGAGTCCGAGCCGGGGAACGCGGCGTAACGCCCGTTCGTCAGCTCAGCCGTCAGCGGAGGTTGCCGATCCGGTCCAGCGCCTCGTCAGCCTCGGCCAGCAGCGTGGCCATCACGTCGGCGACCGGGCGGACGCTGTTCATCCTGCCCACGATCTGGCCGACCGGCATCGGGACTACCGCCGGATCGCCAGACTCCATCAGTCGTTGGTGCGCCTCGCTGACCAGCAGGTTCTGCAGCGGCATGGGCAGCGGGTCTGGCGCTCCCGGCTCCTCCCACGCCTTGGTCCAGTCGTTCTTCAGCAACCTCGCCGGCTTGCCGCTGTAAATCCGCGAGCGGACGGTGTCGGACGACGTCGCGGCGAGCAGCGCTTCCCGCAGCCCGGACACGCCAGCGCCCAGCTGGTACTCCTGCGTGGTCAGCCAGTACGAGCCCATCCAGGCCCCGGCCGCGCCGAGGCTGAGCGCCGCGACGATCTGGCGACCGGTGCCAATGCCGCCGGCGGCCAGGACAGGAGTGTCCGCGCCGACCGCGTCGACAACCTCGGGCACGAGCACCATGCTGGCGATCTCACCGGTGTGACCGCCTGCCTCGTAGCCCTGGGCCACCACGATGTCCACGCCGCGGGCGACATGCCTGACCGCGTGCTCTGCCTTGCCTGCCAGCGCGGCCACCGCGATCCCGTGCTCGTGCGCAGTCTGGATGACGTCGTCAGGCGGCGAGCCGAGCGCGTTCGCGATCAGCTTCACCGGGTGCCCGAGCGCCACCTCGACGTGCGCCCTGGCGACCGAGTGCAACCACCCGAGCACTCCCTCCCGCCGCTCCTCGTCGGCGGGCAGCGGTGGCACCCCGAGGCGCAGCAGGGTCTGCTCGACGAACTCGCGATGCCCGGCCGGGATGAGCTCGCCCAGGTCGACCTGGCTACCCTCGGCTGGGATCTTGGCCGGCATCACGATGTCCACGCCGTACGGGCGGCCATCGGTGTTGGCGTCCATCCAGGTCAGCGCTGCCTCGAGCTCCTCGGCCTCGTTGTACCTGACGCAGCCGAGCACGCCGAGCCCGCCAGCGCGGCTGATGGCCGCGGCGACGTGCTCGGACGGGGTGAAGCCGACGATCGGATGCTCGATGTCCAGCCGGTCGCAGATCGAGGTCCGCAGCGCCACGCGGTCAGGCTCCGGTCTCGGCCGTCGCCGCAGCTGGCTCGCCGGCTGCGAGCTTGGCGTCGGCGAACTTGCGGGCCCATCGGTAATCAGCCTTGCCGCTCGGAGTCCGGCCGATGTGATCGCTGAACCATACGGTGCGCGGCGCCTTGTAGCCGGCGACGTGCTTGCGCACGACCGCGTCGAGGTCGGCCAGGTCGAGCGATGCGCCCTCCCGGAGCTGCACGATCGCTGCGACGCGCTCGCCAAGGCGCTGGTCAGGGACGCCGATCACGAGGGTGTCGAAGACGGCCGGGTGCGCCTTGATGGCCCCCTCGACCTCCTCGGGGAACACTTTCTCCCCGCCGGTGTTCACGCACCCGCTCCCACGCCCGAGCAGGGTGATCGAGCCGTCATCCTCCACCCTGGCGAAGTCTCCCGGGACGACATAGCGCTCGCCGTCCACCTCGACGAACATCGCGGCCGTCTTGACCGGGTCCTTGTAGTAGCCGAGCGGGATATGCCCGCCTCGCGCGATGCGGCCCGTCTCGCCTGGACCCACCTGGCGGCCGTCGTCGTCGATCACGATCGTGCTCGGACCCGGGTGCACTGTCGGCCCGCCGCGCTGCTGGCCTCCGGCACTGGCGAACCCGAGCCCGGTGAAGCCGGTCTCCGACGAGCCGATCGCGTCGGTGATCACCACGTTCGGCAGCGCGGCGAAGGCCGCGTCCTTGACGCTCTGGGAGAACAGCGCGCCGTTCGACGACAGCGA
>JASHXW010000272.1 GCA_030043395.1 Streptosporangiaceae bacterium | reverse complement strand
CGTGCCGTCCTGGCAAGGCTGCGGCTGCCCCGCTAAGGCCCCTGACCTGGGTCTGAGACATGTATCACAGTTTGTCTACTGTATAGATAGACATATCTTCGCTACTGTGCTTACAGTACGGGGAAGCATGACCTTCGTCACCGGGGAACGTGCGACCCTATTCTTCGCGTATGACCGCTGATGAAGGGAGAGTTTGGTGGCCGACGCGTCGTCTCCGCCGTCGGGTGGCTTTGGCTCGCCTGACCCTACGACCCGGCCGTTCGGGGCAGGAGGCTCGGACTTCTCAGGTGACATTCCAGCGTGGGGTGACTCGGCCAGGAGTTCGGGCAACCGTGCCACTGGTCCCGAGCTGCCGGCGATCTCACCGACCCAGGACACCATGGATTTCGGGCCAATCTCAGGAGCCAGGCTCGAGGCGGTGTCGGTATCGGCATGGTTCGGCAGCCATAAGGTGCTCGAGCGAGTCTCCTTGTCCATGCCGCCTGGCATCGTGACCGCGCTGATCGGGCCGTCTGGCTGCGGGAAGTCGACGTTCCTGCGCATTCTCAACCGCATGCACGAGACCGCCTCGGGAGCTGCGCTGGCCGGGCAGGTCTACCTGGACGGGCAGGACATCTACACTCCGGGCACCAGGGTCACCGAGGCCCGCGCCCGGATCGGAATGGTCTTCCAGAAGCCCAATCCGTTCCCGACGATGTCCATTGCAGAGAACGTCCTGGCTGGCCTGCGGCTGACTGGCAAGCGGATGGCCAGGGGGGAACGAGCCGAGACGCTCGAGCGCTGCCTGGCCCGAGCCGGGCTGTGGACCGAGGTCAAGGACCGGCTGGCCTCGCCTGGCGGCGCGCTGTCCGGCGGACAGCAGCAGCGCCTGTGCATCGCGCGATCGCTGGCCGTCAAGCCTGACGTCCTGCTGATGGACGAGCCATGCTCGGCACTCGACCCTGGCTCCACGGCCCGCATCGAGCAGACGATCGGCGACATCAGGCACGACGTGACGATCGTGATCGTCACGCACAACATGCAGCAGGCGGCCAGGGTGTCGCAGCAGTGCGCGTTCTTCCTGGCCGAACAGGGCACCCCGGGTGGCATCGTGGAGTCGGGCGACACCACGCAGATGTTCGAGAATCCGCAGGATCCGCGAACGGCGGATTACGTCCACGGCAGGTTCGGATGAGGATCGCCGAGGCGGGCTCCGGGCCTTCCGCGAGGGCATTCGCGGAAGGCATCTGGCCCGGGGCCGGCATCACCGCGCCATCCACCTGGCTGGCCGGATGCCAGGTTTTGGCCCTGCCGCGAAAGATTGGCGGTTCAAAGCCCCAGCTTGCGTTCATAGATCGTTCACTTTGCCGCCATAACTCTGATACCGCGCTCACCTATCTTGACCGGGTGGCGCCGCTAGCCCCCGCGGGGCACCTGAACTGGGAGGACGGATGAGCGTGGCGGCGGTCGGCCCGGCCACGCCCGTAAGTGAGGACAAACCGCGTCCATTGGACCGCGGTTTGCTGCCTTCCGAGCGGATATTCCACGGCCTCTCCCGCGGTATCGGAGCGGTCGTCCTACTCATTACAGGCTCGATCGGCTTGTTCCTGCTCTTGCAGCTGATCCCGACGCTGCGGGCTTACGGCTTCAGCTTCTTTACTGAGCAAAACTGGGATCCGCAGCTCAATCAGATTGGGGTCGCGGCCGCGCTCGTCGGCACGTTCGAAGTCGCGCTGGTCGCGATCGTCATCTCCGTGCCTTTGGCCCTGCTGACAGCGCTGTACATAAGCGAGTACGCACCGCGGCCAATTAAGGGCGCGCTGACCTCGCTGATCGACCTCATGGCTGCGATTCCGAGCATCGTCTACGGGCTGTGGGGATTCTTCCTGCTCGAGCCGCAGGCTGAGAACGTCACCCGCTGGCTGAGCACTTACATGGGCTGGTTCCCGCCGTTCCAGGTGCAGACCAACACGCACGCGCCTGTGGTGCCACTGGCCACGCGTTACTTCGGCTCCGCCGCGATAGCCGGGACGGTCGTCGCGATGATGGTCATCCCGATCGCGTGCGCGGTCATGCGCGGCGTGTTCGCCCAGGCGCCCCAAGGCGAGCGGGAAGGCGCACTGGCACTCGGATCGACCAGGTGGGGCGTGATCCGTTCCGTCGTCCTGCCATTCGGCCGCGGCGGCATCATCGGCGGCATCATGCTCGGACTGGGACGTGCGCTTGGTGAGACCATTGGCGTCCTGCTGATCGTTTCGCCGGCCTTCGACATCAACATTCATGTCCTGCAGACGGGGGCCATCACGGTCGCGGCGCTGATCGCCTCCCACTTCGGGGAGGCATCGCCGGGCCAGCTTTCCGCCCTCCTGGCAGCCGGGTTTGTCCTCTTCGCCATCACTCTTGTCGTCAATATGATCGCGGCGGTCTTCATTACGCGCAGCCGGAGCGGCTCGGCTACGGAGATATGACGATGACGACCGTGCCGACTTTCCCCCCGCCCGGGACCTCACCGGCGAGAATCTCCTCGTCGGTTCCCGAGATCAAGGGCACCACAGTCCGGGCGCAGCTAGGGTCACAGGACGAGTCCGGTGACGTCCCGCGTCCGGTTGGCGTGAAGACCGCGGACGATCGCATCGCGCTGTGGGGCAGCCTGTTCGGCTCGCTCGGCCTAGTCTTCGTTCTCTACGACCGAATACTGCCGTTCAGCGGGCGTTTCGGGTTCTTCCTCTGCTGGTACTTCACGTTCCTGGCGGTGTACCTGGCGGTCAGCGCGATGTCGCATCCCCGCCCGGAGGTGGTGGACAGGCTGGTGACGGCCGCTGTGCACGGTGCGGCCGGCGTCGTGTTCTTCGCGGTCATCACCACGGTCTTGTACACCTTCACCGAAGGCAGGCATGCGCTGGCGCACCTGAACTTCTTTACCCAGAGCATGACGGGTGTCGCGCCGACCGCACCGCTCACCCAGGGCGGGATCCTCAATGCCATCGTCGGGACCCTGATAGAGATCGGCATCGCGATATGCGTGTCGCTCCCGCTGGGCGTGGGCACGGCGGTCTTCATATCCGAAGTGGGCGGCGCCTTCGCTCGCGTGGTTCGTACCGTGGTCGAGGCCATGACGGCGCTGCCGGACATCATTGCCGGGTTGTTCATCTACACAACGCTCATCGTTGGCCTCGGCGTGCAGCTCAGCGGATTCGCGGCGGCCATGGCGCTGTCGGTGATGATGCTGCCGATCATCGCGCGTTCCTCGGAGGTCGTGCTGCGGGTTGTCCCCGGCGGCCTGCGCGAGGCTAGCCTCGCCCTGGGCGCGTCACGCTGGCGCACTGTCTGGAAGGTCGTGCTACCCACGGCGCGGCCAGGACTCGCCACAGCCCTTATCCTCGGAATAGCACGTGGCATCGGCGAGACGGCGCCGGTGCTGCTCACCTCGGGTGCCTCGACATTCTTCAACGCCAATCCGCTGCACGAGCCTATGAACTCCCTGCCCTTGTTCATCTTCAGTGGCTTCGAAAGCGGGGAGCAGCTCTACGCTGCCCGCCTCTGGGGCGCCGCCAGTGTGCTGCTTGGCCTGGTGCTCATTCTTTTCATTACCGCACGAGTGCTGGCCAGGTCCCGGCCTGGCCGCTCGTGAAAGGAGATCGTTGTGTCCAGGCGCCGATTGGCCATCACGCTGGCTGGAGCGATATTCCTGCCCACCGCCCTGACTTTGATCGCCCCTGGCGCTCCCGCATCCGCGTCGAGCGCGTCGAAGCCAGAGCTCGCCGAGATCACTGGCGACGGATCGACCTGGGCGGCGAACGCGGTCAATCAATGGATCGCGAACGTCGCTCAGCAGGGCGTCCAGGTGGTCTTCACCGGTGATGGCTCGGCTGCGGGCCGGCAGGACTTCGCGCTCGGCACGGTCGACTTCGCTGTCAGCGACATCGGCTACCAGGGCTTTGATCCGGTGACCGGAACGAACGACAGTTCCAGTCGGCCGTATGCCTACCTGCCGATCACCGCGGGGGGAACGGCCTTCCCCTATAACATCTCAGTTGGCGGGAAGCAAGTTACCAATCTGCGCCTATCCGGCCAGGTCATCGCGGAGATATTCACTAACCACATCACTAACTGGGATAATTCTCAGATCACCGCTGACAATAACGGCCATGCGCTGCCGAGCCTTCCTATCACGACCGTGGTGCCGTCTGAGGGATCTGGCACGACGGCGATGTTCACGCAGTACCTGGTCGCCGAAGACGGCTCGCTCTGGAAGGCCTTCAACGGCGGGGTCGACCAGTTCACCGAGTACTGGCCGAAGCAAGGAGCCAACCAGATCGCTCAGGACGGTTCTTCGGCGATCATGGACTACATCGAATCGTCAGCGGCCAACGGCTCGATCGGCATCGACGAGTACTCCTACCCGCTTTCGGCAGGCTTCCCGGTCGTCCAGATGGAGAACACAGCAGGGTATTACGTGCTCCCGACCGAGTACAACGTCGCCGTCGCGCTGACCAAGGCGCATATCAATATGGATAAGAGCTCGAAGAATTACCTGCTCCAGACCCTGAACAATGTCTACACCTACAACGACCCTCGTACATATCCGCTTTCTTCTTATTCCTACACCATCATGCCGACCTCCAGGACGGACCCGAGGATGGAGGTTCCGGCCGGGCAATTCCCGGCGAAGTGGCAGACGCTCGCCGACTTCCTGTACTACTCGATCTGCCAGGGTCAGGAGGGCATCGGCCCGATCGGCTACTCCGCGCTGCCAGTGAACCTGGTCGAGGCTGGCTTCCAGCAGATCGACAAGATCAAGAAGGCCGCGCCGAAGGTCCAGATCAGTTCGCAGAACGTCACGACATGCCACAACCCGACCTTCGTCGAAGGTCATCCGGATGAGAACTACCTGGCCACGATCGCCCCGCAGCCGCCGCTGTGCGACAAGACCGGTCACGGGCCGTGCAGCGGCATCCTGAACGGCAACGCCAACGGCGGCAAGGGGAGCAGCAAGAAGAAGGGCTCGAGCGGCTCGTCCGGTAATTCTGGCAACGGCGGAAGCGGCAACAACGGCGGAAGCAGTAACAGCGGTACGAGCGGCAGTAACGGCGGAACGAGCGGCAGTAACGGCGGAACGAGCGGCAGTAACGGCGGTACGAGCGGCAGTAACGGCGGAACGAGCAGTAGCGGTGCGACTCCGGCCGGGACCACCGCGGGCGGAGCTGTGCCCGTTAGCCTGGCGGCCGGCCAGAGCAGCAACCTGGACGACTTCCTCGCCCCGATCGCCGTGGTGCTGCTGCTCACCGCGCTGATCTTGCCCCCCATCTTGCGACGACGCTGGAGTCGGCTGCCATGAAGGTCAATCTGAGCGCGCGCCGCGCGCGCCGCGCGCTTCGCATCACGTCGCTGTCGATGGCCATGCTGGCCTGCGGCATGGTCGCCGCGCAGGCGGCCGTGTCGACAGGATCGACGGGATCGGTCCGGGCGGCCGGTGCCCGCACGGCCACGACCACGTCGGCCAGCGAGCCTGCGGCGAAGACATCAAGCGGCTATCACGCGACCAAGACGATCGAGCGGACCAATCTCATCAACGGCAAGAACGTGGTCGTCGACAAGCGCAAGGTGACGCTGTCTGTCAACGAGACCACGAACCTCACCGACAGGCAGATCCTGTCGGTGACCTGGAGCGGGGCGCACCCGACCGGGGGAATCGTGCAGAATCCGAACGACGGCACGACAGCAGGCAACCAGGAATACCCGATGGTGCTGATGATGTGCCATGGCTTCGCTGGCTCGAAGAAGCCGCTCGCCCAGCAGATCCAGCCCCAGGACTGCTGGACATCGACACCCACCGA
>JASHXW010000271.1 GCA_030043395.1 Streptosporangiaceae bacterium | reverse complement strand
CCTTCGGACCAGGTGACGCTCTCACCTTCGGCGCGAGCAAGCGCGCGGACGGCCCGAGCGAGGGCCTGGACGTGCTCGTGCTCGGCGGCCAGCCCATCAAGGAGCCAGTCGCCGCGTACGGCCCGTTCGTGATGAACACGCGAGCCGAGCTCGTGACGGCGTTCGAGGACTACCAGGCCGGCCGTCTAGGCACGATCCCTGCGACCCGGACCGAGGTACCGCAGGAGCCGCATCCGGGACATGACGTCCTGTAAGAACGACCGCCTGGCATGGCGGGCTGGCCAATAACCCCGTCAGCCCGCCATGCGCGCAGCGGGCTATTGATCGACACCGGTAACAACCGTCCGGGCCAGACCTCCGTCTCATTGATTGCACGTGCTCCGCAGTTGTGACAACGGCGCGACGCGGCCAATCAGTGTGGCTATCGGGAGGTTTGCCATGTTTGGAAAGTTTCGATATCTCGCGGCCGCTGTAGTCGTTGCCCTCGGGGTCCTTGGCTACAGCGTGGCCGCGCTGGCCAGTCACGGGAGAAGTGCCGCGCCAGGCAGTGCCGCCCGGAGCTGCGCGACCAGGCAGCTTGGAATCGCCTTCCAGGGTTCGAAAGAGCCGGGAACGAACAACTCGGCACTCGGTCAGCTCCTTTTGTGGAACAAGTCGGCCAGGGCATGCGCGCTGACCGAGCCGATCAAAGTTGCCGGGCTCAACCGGGCGGGTCACCGCGTGACCAACACGGTCAGCTTCACGATCGGCGCCAAGGCGCCGAAGCTCAGCCCGCAGGGAACCAGGCCAGGCAAGCAAGGTCACTTCCGCAAAGGCGAGGTGGTCGCTCAGATCCTGCTGATCGCGGCCGGGCCACGTCCCGGTGACGGCCCGTCGTGCTCGCGGCACCTGGTCGACCCCGCCACCTGGCGCCTGGAACTGGCTTCGGGACGGCCGCTGACCGTCGCCAACAGGAGCTCAAGCCGCGGCTCGGCCCTGAACGGCGAGGGTGGTCTCACCACCTGCCGCGGTCACCTCGCGGGCCAGTCCCCCATCCTCATCGGACGCAGCTAGCCCTGAGGTCCAGGCGCCGCGACGAGACTTCGACTTCGCGGCGCCCGCGATTGCCACTGCGGCTGCGACTGCCTAGGATCGGCGCCTGACCTCGAACGTAAAGCAGCCATACTCGAGCGCCCTGACATGCACGACCGCCACCCGCTGGTCGGCGAAGATCTCGCCAATCAGCGCGGCGGCAGCTTCCTGGTCACCGAGCTCGCTGGCCTCGGCCAGACGGCCGCCGAGTATGTGCCCCTGCGCTGAGTAGGCCCGCAGGACCCGCCGCTGTCCCAGGAAATCCCCTGGATACCCGCCAGCGCGCGGTCCAGCGCATGCCGACGGGTGGATGAAGACGGGTCCGACCTCGTCGTATGGTCCGGGATCGGCCCCGGCCGACTGCGCCCACCGGCGCAACGGTGCGTAGGACACCAGGGCGATCAGCTCCCCTGGACGGCTCTTGCGCAGGCAGCAGCGCAGCGGGCTGCCCCCTGCATGGTCGGTGGTGATGCGCAGGGCATGCCCGGCATCGTCCTTCACACGGAGCCGCGCGAGTACGTCGGGCTCGATGGCCCGCACTTCGAATGTCGTTTCAGTGGCGATAGTCATGCCTCAAGCGTGCCTGCGACCAGGCGCTAAGTCTGGCGGAAAAACGACATCTCGTTTCTGCGACCAGGCGGCTCGCCGGTTACCTCGCAGCGCCCTCAGCCTGGTCCGAGCCCTCCGGCTGAACCGAGCCCTCCGGCTGATCCGAGGCCTCCGGTAGGCCAGAACTCTCGGCCAGGCGGCGCAGCGCGCCGCGGACGACCTGCGGATCGGTCGTGGTCCAGAACGGTGGCAGCGAGGCGCGCAAGAAGCCCGCGTAGCGAGCCGTGCTCAGCCTCGGGTCGAGCACCGCGACGACGCCGCGATCGGTCATGGTGCGCAGCAACCGTCCCGAGCCCTGCGCGAGCAGCAGCGCGGCCTGGGTGGCGGCGACGGACATGAACCCGTTGCCTCCGTGCGCGGCCACCGACCGCTGCCTGGCCGAAGCCAGCGGATCGTCCGGGCGCGGGAACGGTATCCGGTCGATGATCACCAGCTGAAGCGACGGTCCAGGGACGTCGACGCCCTGCCACAGCGACAGCGTGCCGAACAGGCAAGCGGACTCGTCAGCGGCGAACTGCGCGACAAGCTGCGCCGTTTGGTCATCTCCCTGGCACAGCAGCGGATAACTGACCCGTCCGCTCAGCTCGGCCGCAGCTTGCCGGGCGGCCCGCATCGAGGAGAACAACCCGAGCGTGCGGCCGCCCGCCGCCTCGATGAGGTCGGCGATCTCGTCCAGGTATGCGGGGGCGAGGCCGTCACGGCCTGGCGGAGGAAGGTGCCTTGCGACGTACAAGATCCCGCTGCGCGGATGGTTGAACGGAGATCCCACATCGATCGCCGACCACGCCAGCGAGTGCTGCTCCTCCTGCGACTCGCCACCGTCTTGGCCCGCATCAGTCCCCTCGCCGGCATCCCGGGCTTCGTCCGACGGCTGAGCCAGCCCCCACTGCCTGGCAAGGGGCTCGAACGACCCGCCGAGCGCGAGCGTCGCCGATGTGAGCACGATCGTCCTGCGCGCGAACAGCCGGCTCGCGAGCAGCCCGCTCACTCGCAGCGGCGCCACGCGCAGTGTCGGCGGCGCAGAGCGCGGTGTCGCCGTGGCCGCGCGCAGTGCCGACTGCCCGCCCTCTTCGCCCCCCGGGCGGTCCATCCAGACCACCTCGGTTCGGTCAGCGATACCGGTACCGAAGGCGCCGAGAACGCGATCGGCAGCATCCCCCACCTCGCCAAGCGCAGCCAGGGCCGACCGGCGGGCGACGGCCCGTTCCGGCTCCTCGTCGTTCTTATTCGCAGTAGCGCGGAACTCGGCGGCGCAGCCGGCCACCGCGTCGTGCACTGACGTCAGGGCCGTCGCCAGGGCCTCGTCGAGCACGTCGAGGCGGCCGGCCGGAATCTCAGCAAGCGCGATTTCGGTACCGGCGGCGGCGTCACGCAGCCTGGCTACCGCCTTCTCGTCGATCATCTTGCCGCAGCGCCGCGCGGCAGTCTCGATGCCAGGGACGGACAGCTCGTCGGAGGCGACCGAGGTCACCCGGTCGACCAGGTCATGCGCCTCGTCGATGATCACCACGTCGTGATCGGGAAACACTTCGAAGTCCTCGAGCGCGTCGATCGCGAGCAGCGCGTGGTTCGTGACGACGATGTCGGCCTTGCCTGCCTCGTCCCTGGCCAGCTCGGCGAAGCAACGGTGGCCGAACGGGCAGCGCTGCACCCCGACGCACTCGCGGGCGCTGACCGACACCTGACGCCAGGCCTGATCTGACACCCCTGGCACGAGCTCGTCACGGTCGCCGGTCGTGGTGTCGTCCGCCCACTCGTGCAGCCGCCGAACCTGCCTGCCGACCGCCGACAGGGCCGCGGGGTCGAACAATGCCTCATCCTGATCGTCAGCCGGGCCGCCATGCATTCGTTGCAGGCATAGGTAGTTGCGCCGGCCCTTGAGTATCGCGAACACGGGCTCGCGCCCCAAGGCGGAACGTAGCGCAGGGGCCAGCCGTGGCAGGTCCCGGTCGATGAGCTGGCGCTGCAGCGCGATCGTCGCGGTCGACACGACGACGGTTGCGTTCCCGGTGACGGCGTGCCTAGCTGCGGGGACAAGGTAGGCCAGCGACTTGCCTGTCCCGGTGCCGGCCTGGACGGCCAGGTGCTCCCCCGTGTCGATCGCGTCGGCGACCGCACGGGCCATCGTGACCTGACCGGGACGCTCGGCCCCGCCAATCTCCGCGACTGCCGCGGCGAGCATGCGGACTACGTCGGCTTGCTGATCACCGGTGTCCGCAGCCGCGCCAGCCGACGTCGGGACGGTCGCTGGCGGCATGTCTGAAAGGTATCGCGCTGGCGGGCCCGAACCTGCCTGCAACCCGCCGCGCCAAGGGTCACGACCGGCTCATTGGGTCTAGACCGCTAATTCGCTCAGGCGTACCGTTTCGGAATAACAGTTGCAGATGCCCATTTCGTG
>JASHXW010000270.1 GCA_030043395.1 Streptosporangiaceae bacterium | reverse complement strand
GGCTGCGGACGCCGATCCCAACACCGGCGTGGCGATGTACGACACGTACCCGTCGAACTTGTGGCCGAAGGGGTGGAACGAGTTCGGCGGCACGAGCGAGGCCACGCCGATCATCACGAGCGTCTACGCGCTGGCCGGGACGCCAGCCAGGGGAAGCTACCCGGCCGAATATCCCTACCTGCACCTTCGCAGCCTGTTCGACGTCCCCACCGGATCCAACGGAAGGTGCGAGTCCTACCGCCAGTACCTGTGCAACGGGGAGCGCGGCTATAACGGGCCGACCGGCAACGGCACGCCTGACGGCACCGCCGCGTTCACCGACGACGGCGCGCACCTGGTCACCCTGATCGACCCGGGAACGCAGGATGTCGGATCCGGCGCGCACTTCTCGCTGCGGATCACCGGATTCGATACCCGAAGGGTCTCCGGGCTCCGGTACAGCGCGACCGGGTTGCCAGCCGGACTGTCCGTCAGGGCCGTGGCGCACTCGACCGACGCCAGGATCGCCGGGACGGCCGGGACTCCAGGCACGTTCAAGGTCGCAGTGACGGCAAAGGACGGGGCGGTCACGGGCAGCACGCACTTCATGCTGGTGATCACGCCGTCGCTGGCGGCTGCCGGCGCGCCGTCCGTCGTCCGGCTGCGGAACGGGTCGTCGTGCCTGGACGACAGTGGCGGCGGGGTCGGTGCGGCCGTGGACGTCCAGACCTGCACCGGCGGCGACGCGAGCCAGGAGTGGACCTATCGCTCCGACGGGCGGCCCGACGACACGGGGACCTTGCACATCGACGGCTTGTGCCTCGGCCTGTCCGGATCTCATGGCGTGCTTGCGTCCTGCGAAGGCGCGCGGAGCGAGGAGTGGCAGTACCTGGGTGCTGGCGAGCTGGGCAACGCCGCGGCCGGCAAGTGCCTGTCCGTGGCGAGCGTGGCTCCTGGCACCGCAGCGGACCTGGCGTCCTGTGATGGCACCGCACTGCAGAGCTGGCGGCTGCCGCTCGGCCCCCTGGTGTCGGCCACGTCGCTGTGCCTGGACGACCCAGTCGGCCCTTCCAGCCCAAGCACCAAGGTAGAGGTGTCCGCCTGCACCGGCGCGGGCAGCCAGCAGTGGCTGCTGCTGCCGAACGGGACCATCTCGACCAGCAAGGGACCCGAGCAGGGAATGTGCCTGAGCGGGAGGGAGAGCTTGCTCTCGGGTACGCCCATCGTCCTTACTTTCTGCGACACTTCCTCTTCGAGCCCCGACTACAGCGAGCTCTGGGTGCCCGGCCCGGGCGGTGAACTGATCAACGAGGAATCCGGCCGCTGCCTGGCTGACCCCGACAACGGGCCAGCGGGCACTGCCCTTCGCCAGGAGGACTGCTACGGCGAGGCAGGCGAGGTCTGGGGCGTCAACTAAGCGACCATGTCCACGGTCAGCGGCGTCCGGCTGGCGATTCTCGTGGCGCCTTACCGAGCCCCGTGCGTCTAAGCCGCGCTCGGGCGCGGAGATAGGGCATCTTCCCGATGCGGTAACGGCTGCCTTACGGCGATCCTGAATGTCGCGGGACCAGGTCGGTCCCCGGATTTCGGGAGGTAACCCATGCATCCGGAGCTCATGGCCATGATGGCCGCCGAGCATGCCAGGGACATTCAGGTCCAGGCAGTCCGGGCGCGGCGTGCCCGTCAGGCACGCCGCGCTCGGCGCGGCTGAGTGGCGGTCTCCTGGAGCGCCGGGCCCAGCCGGCTACATGCCAGCCCGGTGCGCGATCGCGGCCGCTTCAGTACGGCTCGCGGCATTCAGCTTCGCCAGGATGTTGGAAACGTGGACACTGACGGTCTTTGGCGAGATGAACAGCTCGGAACCGATTTCCCTGTTGCTCTGCCCGGCGGCGAGCAGCCGCAGGACCTCGCGCTCACGCTCGGTCAGCCCGGCCAGCGGACCTCGCGCAGCACCCGCGCCGGAGCCGTCGTGCTGCCCGCCACTACCCGTGCCTCCGCGACCGCCCGCGAGACGCGCCCTCCGGCCGAGGTCGGCCAGCGCGGCCTGTAGCGGGGCGGCGCGCAGCACGGCCGCGGCCTGCGTGGCCGCCAGCCACTCCTCCCTCGCCGCTTCCCGGTCACCGGCCTCAACCAGCGCCTCGGCGAGCCGCCAGCGCGACCTCGCCGTCTCGTAGACAAAGCCGGGCCCGAAGGCGAGCACGACATCCCGCCATGCGGCCGGATCGTTCACGCCGCTGACCCGGCTCCACTCCGCGTGCGCGCGGGCTAGCCAGCCGCGCCCGTCCACGCCGAGCGCGAACCCGGGAAAGCGCCGGTTCGCGGCCCCGTCCTCCGCGATCCGCAGCAACTCCCTTGCTTGCCCGACCGCGGCTAGCGCCTGGTCCGAGTCACCGGCGGCCCGGGCCGCCACTGCGACGTCGGCGAGCGCCCCGATCCCTACGGCCGCCACGCGGATGACCCACGGCCCGTGGTACCCCTCGTCGACGGCCTCCATCGCGCTAATCGCGCGGCGCGCGCGATCGAGCGCTTCCTGCGCGTCACCGCGCCATAGCAGGTCCTCGGCCTGCACGCCGTACGCGAGGTAAGCGACGAAGGTGTCACGCGGGTAAATGGGCTCCAGCCAGCGCAGCCGCTCCGCGACCACCGGCAGGCCGCGGGCGACCGCGACGAAGAGAGCCATCGCGGACAGCACCGCCTCACCGACGCTGGTCACCCGGATGCTGAACCCGTCGGAGATCTGCTGTGCGTGATCCCACGCCCCGTCGGCGAAGTGCGCGAGATAGTGCAGGTACTGCAGGTCCAGGCCGTACTGAGCGAGCCCGAGGCCGGCCCCCTGGGCCCGCGCCGTGCCCTCGTGCGCGGTCCGCGCGGCGGCTGCGATGTCACCCTGCTCGAGCTGCACCCTGGCGAGATGAAAGGCCGCCCTCAGCTCGACGCCCAGCATCTTCGCCTGCCCGGCCTGGCGATGCGCGGTGGTGAACAACCCGATCGCGTCGGCGATCTTGCCTTCCCGCTCGCTGATCAAGCCGAGCGTGATCAGCGAGTCAGCCTCCACCCAGGGCGCGGCAGCAGCCTTCGCCGCCGCGAGCGCCTCCCTGGCGCGCGCCCTGGCTGGCTCGTGATCGGCTGACGAGAGCAGCGTGCGCGCATGCGTGGCCAATGCCCTGGCACGTTCCCAGCGAGGCGGGTCAGCGGCCAGCACGTCGACGGCGGCCTCGGCGGCAGCCGAGGCCGCATCTTCCTCGCCGAGGTCGATCAGGAAGTACGCCAGCCGCTCATAGACCCGGCAGAGCAGCACCGGGTCGCGGTCCGGGTCCAGGTCGCCGAGCAGCCGCCTGAGCTGTGCTGCGGCGCGTGTCAGGTCACCGCCGTCGGCTGCGCTCAGAGCCGAACGCAGCGCGAGCTTGCCACGACCGATCCCGCCAAGCTCCTGCGGATCAGGGACCCGTTCCCACAGCGACAGCGCCTGGTCGTAGTGGCTGTGCGCCTCGGCAGGAGCGGCCATCCGCTCCGCCTCCTGGCCCGCGCGCACCGATGCCCAGAAAGCGCCAGGGATGTCATGGCTGGCCAGGTAGTGATGCGCTAGCTCAGCTGCGGTGCCCGATACTTCAGCGAGCCGCCGTTCGTCGGCGAGCAGCTCAGCCAGCCTGGCGTGCAGCCTGGTGCGCTCCCCCGGCAGCAGATCGGCGTAGATGGCCTCGCGAAGCAGCGCGTGCCTGAACGAGTAGCCCTGCGCGCCGTCCGGAACCAGCAGCTGATGCGCGACCGCCTCCCGCACCGCTGCGTCGTAGACCTCGTCGTCCAGTCCGGATGCCTGCCGCACCAGCTCGTCGTCGGCCTGGCGTCCGGTGACGGCCGCCGTTCGCAGCACCTGCTGGGCCGGCTCGGAGAGCCGCTCCATCCTGGCCAGCAGCAAGTCAGCCAGGCCAGCCGGAAGCTGCGAGCCGGCCGAGGATTCAGCGAGCAGCTCCTCGGCGTAGTAGGCGTTGCCCTCCGCCCTGGAGATCATCCGGTCCAGGGTGGCGGCATCCAGCCGGCCAGGCGACAGCGCGGTCAGGTGCTCCGCCATATCCGATGCCGCCAGCGGGCCGAGATCGAGTGCGCTGACCCCGGGAAGCCGGAGGAGCTCGGCGATCAGCGGCCGCAGCGGATGCCGCCGGTGCAGGTCGTCGGTGCGGTAGGTGGCGAAGACCGCGAGCCGCTCCGAATGCAGCATCCGGCTCAGGAACGTCAGCAGGTCACGGGTCGACCGGTCAGCCCAGTGCACGTCCTCGAGGATCAGCAAGACCGGACTGAACTGCGTCAGCTCGGTGAGCATGCCCAGTACGGCTCCGAAGAGCTGCTGCTGGACCAGGCCAGGCATGTCGCCGCCAGCCGGCTGGCCTTCGTTCCTGTCGGGCAGCAGCCTGGACAGCACGGGCCGCGACGCGAGCGCGTCGAGCAGCGCGCCGCCGGGTGCCGGCCCGGTCGTCGCGTCGCGCAGGGCGTCGGCAAGCGGCAGGTACGGCACCGCGTCGCCGAGCTGGGCGCACCGGCCTGACAGCACGGTGAAGCCCGTGTCCCGCGCCCGGCCGGCAACCTCGGTGACCAGCCGGGTCTTGCCCACTCCCGCGTCACCGCCGATCAGCACCACCGCAGGCCGGCCAGCCGCGGCCGACTCGAGCACGCCAAGCAGCCAGCCGACCTCGGCGTCCCGGCCGACCAGCTCGCCTCGCGCGATTCCCAGCACCTTTCCAGTATCCCAGCCGGATCGGACACTCTGCCTATCTCGCTCCGGCCACTGTCGGCCTGGCCTGGCAGAATGCCGCTGTGCCTCGCCCGCTTCGCCAGATGTTCGCTGGCCTGCCACGCGAGGTTCCGATCCTGTCCTCCGTCGCGTTCACGGTCGCGCTCGGCTACGGGATCGTGGCGCCGTGCATCCCCGAGTTCGCCCGTCAGTTCGGGGTAAGCACTGCCGCCGCAGCGAGCGTGATCAGCGCGTTCGCCTTGGTCCGGATCGTCGGCGCGCTCCCGGCCGGGCGCCTTGTCGACCGGCTCGGGGAACGCAGGACGATGACCATCGGCCTGCTGATCGTCGCGGTGAGCAGCGTCCTAGCCGGGCTCTCCGGCTCCTTTGCCGAGCTCATCGTGCTGCGCGGAATCGGTGGCTTCGGATCGGCCATGTTCGGCGTCAGCTGCCAGACGCTGCTCCTGCGCAGCGTGCCAGGCGAGCTGCGCGGGCGAGCCAGCGGCTTGTACACGGGCGGGTTCCTGCTCGGCGGGATCAGCGGCCCGGCGATCGGCGGCCTAGTCGCGGCATGGTCGCTGCGCGCGCCGTTCTTCATATACGGCGCCATGCTCCTCGCGCCCACAGCCATCGCCGTGCTGGTGCTGCACAACGGGCCACGCCAGCGGGCTAGCTCGAGCGAGCAGTCTGCCCGAGCGCTCCGGCAGATCGCAGGCGCGCTGCGAAACCGGGCGTACCTGGCCGCTGCCTCGGCCAACCTCGCCGAAGGGTTCGCCGTGCTCGGCGTGCGGACCGCCATAGTCCCCTTGTTCGTCCGCGCGGTACTGCACCAGTCGGCGACGTGGACCGGCGTCGGATTCGGGGTGGTCGCCGCACTGAACGCCGCCACGCTGCTGCCCGCCGGGCGAGTAGCGGACACGCTCGGACGCCGGCCCCTGGTGGTCGCCGGCTGCGCGATCTGCTCAGGCGGCATGATCATGCTGGCCGTGCTGCCTGGCCTGTGGGGCTTCCTGAGCTCGATGGCCGTGCTCGGCATCGGTTCCGGCTTCCTCGACGTCGCGCCGTCCGCGATGATCGGCGACATCATCGGCCGGATGGCCAGGCCCGGGGAGGGTACCGGCCAGGGCGCGACTATCGTCGCCTCGTACCAGATGGCCGGTGACCTCGGCACTGTCGCAGGACCGGTTGCTGTCGGCTTCCTGGTCGACTCGATCTCCTACACTGCGGCATTCGCCGTGGCGGCCAGCGTTCTCGCTACGGCAGCGCTGGCCGGGCTGCTCGCGCCGGAGACCGCCGGAGTCAGGCAGCAGCGATTCGTCGGCGAGGACAGCCCTCAGATCGTGTAAGCCAGGCTCGTCGCCAGCTTCCTGCCAAGCTCGGCGTCGCCGCTGATCTCGATCCGGGTGAGCGCCACCTCGGCGTCCTCGCGGCCACCAGCCAGCCGAAGGAACAGCGACGAGGACATCGTCAGGCTGGTGGTGGGCTCCCCCTCGATCGACTCCACCACCTTCGCCCTGCCGTCGACCACGACCGGCAGATCCCTGGTGATCGGCCCGGTGAGCCTGATCAGCACCGAGCTGCCGTCCGGGGCCCCGCCAAGCTTGCCGATGATGTAGCCAAGAGCGACGACAACTTCGCTCAGGGCCTCCTCGGCGA
>JASHXW010000269.1 GCA_030043395.1 Streptosporangiaceae bacterium | reverse complement strand
GGCGCAGGGCGGCGGCCTCGATGTCCGGCTCGGACAGCAGGACGTGTGCGGCGGCATCGCCGAGCGGGATGAAGCTGTCGGCAGAGGTGACCCTGGCGACGGTTCCGCCGAAGCCGCTATCGACAAGAGAGGCCACGATACCCTCGGAGACTCCGCCTGACCGACGGGTCTCGTCCACGACGAGAACGCGGCCGGTGGCTTCAGCTTCGGCGAGCAGCTGCCTTACAGGCATTGGGGCTAGCCACCGCAAGTCGAAGACGCGGACCCCGATCCCGGTCGCGGCGAGCCGCCGTGCCACGCGCAGCGACATGGGCAGGCCGTTGCCGAACGTGACGAGCGTGAGGTCGGTTCCCGCGCCGTAGGTGCGGCCCGATCCGATCGGCACGTGACGTTCGGCCCACTGCCGCGGATCGGCGTAGTCCGCTAGCCATCCGCCGTCGCCGGGCTCGTGCAGGTCGCGCGTGTGATACAGCGCGATCGGCTCCAGGAACACGCTGACGGTGCCGTCGACGGCGGCGGCGGCCAGGCACGTCCGGAGCATCGGCGCGGCGTCGTCGGGCCGGGCCGGCACGGCGACGACCAGGCCGGGGATGTCACGGAGGACTCCGACGGCGTTGTCATTGTGGAAGTGCCCGCCGAAGCCCTTCTGGTACGCCAGTCCGGCTACCCGGACGACCATGGGGTTGCGGTACTGGCCAATAGAGAAGAACTGCAAGCTGGCGGCTTCACCGCGGATCTGGTCTTCCGCGTTGTGCAAGTACGCGAGGTACTGGATCTCCGGTATCGGCAGGAGCCCGCTGACGCTCGCGCCTAGGCCGAGCCCGAGGATCGCCTGCTCGTCGAGGAGCGTGTCGAAGACGCGTCCCGCACCGAAACGGCGGGCTAGTCCGCGGGTCACGCCGTAGACGCCACCTTTTACCCCGACGTCCTCCCCGAAGGCGATCAGCTCGGGGTACGCGGCCAGCGCCTCGGCCAGGCTGCGGTTGATCGTGTCCGCGAGGGTGAGCGGACCAGACGTTTCTGGCAGGCGACCCGCGAATGCGGCTTCGCGCACCGTCACGTTTCCCGCAGATGCCGCGCGCGAAGCGACCTGATCGGGATGACTGGGCGCAAGGGGAGCCATTACTTCGCCGCGGCTGGCAAGGCGGCGATGCGTGACGGCTTCCTGAGCTGCCATCTGAACTTGCTCGCGGATCGACTCGTACCTGCCGATCACTTCCGCCGGGGTCAGCACGCCCGCAGCCACCAGCAAGCGCGCCGTGCCGAGCAGGGGATCGTCCTTGTAGTCGGCTGTGATCTCGTTCGCACTGCGGTAGCTAACCTCGGCGTCACTACCGGCATGCCCGAGGAACCGCACCACCTTCAGGTGCACGAAGGCGGGAGACCTGGCGGCCCGGACATACTCTGCTGCCTCCGCCACGGTGTCGTAGCAGGCGACCGGATCGGCGCCATCGGCGAAGAAGTACCGCAACGCCGGGCGCCCGGCGTACGCGGCGGCGACCCAGCCTTCTGGCGTGCGCACGCTGATCCCGAACCCGTTGTCCTCGCAGACAAGGAGCAGTGGCATCGGCAAGCCCTGGTAGGCGGTACGGGTGGCGGCGTTGATCGCGCCGGTCGCCGTCGAGTGGCTGGCCGATGCGTCGCCGAAGCTGGCAATCGTGATCGCGTCCCGCGGCCACGGCGATGCCACGCCCAGCTTGGTCGCCCGGCCGATCGAGAAGGCGACCCCGACAGCTCGCGGCAGGTGTGACGCGATCGTCGATGTCTGGGGGATCACTGCGAGGTCGTAGTTGCCGAAGACCTTGTGACGGCCCCCGGCGATGGGCTCGTCGCTGGCTCCGGTCAGCCCGAGCAAGACGTCGAGAAGAGGCTGGGTCCCCGGCACTTGCGCGGCTCTGGCAAGGTAGAACGCTCCGGAGCGGTAGTGCAGCAACGCCGGGTCCGTTGGCCGCAGTACCGCGCCGACCGCCGCGTTTGCCTCATGCCCGGCCGAGCCGATGGTGTAGTACCCGTGACCCTCGGCCCGAAGATAGCGTGCCGCGAGGTCGAGGTGCCTGCTGCCGGCCTGGGCATCAAACAGGGCCAAGGCCCGCTGGCCGGTCAGCCGAGCGGTCGCGATGAGGGATGCGCTCAGGTCGGGCGGCGGGCCGCTTCGCTCGCTTGGCAGCGCGCCCACCGCATCGAGGAAATGCCGGTCGAGAGCGGACTCAGCAGTGGTCTCAGGCAATTGTCGACATGCCCCTTAACAGTCAGCCAGGCGGAACGAGTCGTCCGCGGTCAGTTCGGCGACATCCATCTGCGCCTTCTGCAGTCGCCCGGAATAGTCCCAGTTCATGGACTGCCACCGGGTGAACTGGTCGAGGACCCAGATGCCGGACTGGCGCGAGCCATTTCCGGACTTGCCGTTGCCGCCGAACGGCAGGTGCGCTTCGGCGCCGGACGTCGAGTTGTTGACGCTGACCATCCCTGCGGAGATCTCGCGACGGAAGCGGAAGATCTCGGACGGGTCCGATGAGTAGATCGATGAGGAAAGGCCATAGCCGGGCGCATTGGCGAGGCGAATGGCTTCGTCGAGATCCCGGTAAGACATCAGGCCGACCAGCGGGCCGAAGGTCTCCTCGAGAAACAGCGAGTCGTCCTCTCGGACGCCCGTCACGATCGTCGGATGGTAATAGATCCCGTCCTCGCACTTCCCGATAAAGCCGTCGCGCGGGTTTCGCGCCGTGATGCGGCCAGTGCCAGTCGATCCGGTCACGTTGTGATGGGGCTGGATCCAGCCCAGATACTCCTCAAAGCGGTCGGCGAACCTGGCATTAAGCATCGGTCCGTAGACGACCGGCTGAAGGGGATCACCGATAGGTGCCTGCCGGACGGCCTTGTCGAAATTGGCGGTGAATTCCTCCTGGACGTCCTCGTGCACGATGACGGTGCCCAGAGAAGTACACCGCTGGCCGGCTGTTCCGAAGCCGGAAAAAAGCGCTGCCGAGACGGCGAGGTCAATGTCCGCGCTTGGTGCCACCACCATCGGGTTCTTGCCACCAAGCTCCAGGCAGGGCTGCTGCAAATGGCGCCCGGCCAGCTCGCGGATCCTGGCTCCGGCCGCGCTCGAGCCGGTGAAGCCGATCTTGTCCAGGCAACCGTCACTGAGGGCACGCTTCAGCCCGGCGAAGGTCTCATCGCCCGTCGCGAGCACAAGGTTCAAGACACCATCCGGCAGGCCGCCACCACGTACAAGCAGTTCGAACAGCGCGTGAGCGCTCGCGGCGGCATACTCCGCTGGCTTCCAGACAACGCTGTTGCCGCACAGCAAGGCGGGCACGATGTACCAGGACGGGACAGCGACGGGAAAGTTTCCCGCTGCGATGACGCCGACGACTCCGACCGGATTGCGGAAGGTGAAGAGTTGCTTGTCAGGCATCTCGCTGGGAATTGTCTGGCCGTAGAGCCGCCGGCCCTCGCCCAGGAAGAAGTCACAGGTGTCCACAACCTCGCGGACTTCACCGAGCGCCTCGGCAAAGGGCTTGCCTATCTCCTTGGTGATCCGCCGGGCTAGCGCATCCGCATTCGCCTCGACTAGCCGGCCGATGTGCGCGATCGCCCGGCCCCGAACGGGAGCAGGGACCCGCGACCACGATCGCTGAGCTTCGCTCGCAGCGGCGGCGGCACGAGCGAAGGTCCCTGCGTCACCGAGCTGAACCTCCGCCACTACCTCGCTGGTCCGCGCCGGGTTCACCGCAACCAGCTCGCCGCCAGGAGCACCAGGCACTTCGGTCCCGCTAATCGCCGACGCGATCCTCAGGCTCGTCCCAGCCATAGCGTTCCGCCCTCCCAGGCCCATCGCGAGCTGAACATACCTGCTCGCAGCCGATGTCCGAAATTTTTGATTCAACTCTTGACCGTGATCTGAAACATTAGTACCGTCCCCGCATCCGGTATCACACCATGTTCGCTCAAGTTCAGAACTTCCCGAGAAGGGCGGTGCGACTCCGTGTCAGCCAGCCTGCTCCTGCGTGGCGGCAAGGTTCTTGGTCCCGACGGCACGTTGCGTGCAGCAGAGGTACTGATTGACGGCGACACCATTAGCTCGGTGGGTCCTCATCTCGATGCTGCCGCCGAGACCCAGGTCGTCGAGCTGGCAGGAAAGGCCGTATTGCCGGGATTCATCGATGCGCACACCCACTTGACGCATGGCTATCCCGGCTCGGTAGAAGATCGGGAGGCAGCCCAGGGAGCACGCTCCACGTTCCAGGCGTTGCGTGCCCTGCGAGCTGGCCTGACAACCGTGCGGGAGCTTGGCAGCTTCCGGCAGGTCGATATCGCGCTGCGCGACGCGATCGGCGCGGGCCGGGCCCTGGGCCCGCGGATGCTCTGTGCCGGCACCTACCTGACCATCACCGGGGGGCATGGTCACCCGAAGGGCCGCGCCGCCGACGGAGTCGCCGAGGTACGGCGTGCCGTCCGGGAGCAAGTCCTGGCTGGTGCTGACCTGATCAAGGTGATGTGCAGCGGAGGGGCTGCTCGCGCGAGTGAGTCGGCGGACGCGAGCCAGTTCACCGCGGAGGAGATCACCGCGATCGTCGACGAGGCTGCACTTGCCGGGCGGCGCGTCGCAGCCCACGCACATCCGACTAGGTCAATCAAGTGGGCGCTGCAGGCAGGGGCCTACTCGATAGAGCACGGCACGTTTCTCGACGATGAATGCTGTGAGCTGATGGGCGAGAAGGGAGCGTTCCTGGTTCCGACCCTGAACGTCTATCAGACCATCGCCGAAAGCGAGAAGTGGCCGGACCTGCGTGAACGTGCTGGCTCCCTGCTTGCGCACAAGGTCAAGACATTCCGTCGGGCGGCAGAGCTTGGCGTGAAGTGGGCGGTCGGATCCGATTGCAGCATGTTCCTGCCCATCGAGGACTACTGGCGTGAGCTGCAGCTCATTGCCGATGTGCTCGAGATCGAGCCGCGCGAGGCGATCGTGGCCGCGACCAGGGGCAACGCGCGGCTCCTCGGGCTGGATCGGCTGGGTGAGATAGCTCCAGGCAACCTGGCCGACCTCATCGTGCTAAGCGAGGGCGATCCCACTGCTGACCTCAGCGCGCTGCGCACAGTGAGCCATACCGTCGCCGCAGGCCGGATCATCGACTGGGCCGCATTCACCAGCGCTTTCGGGACTGGGTGGGCTACGAGCCGCGAGGGTGAGGCATAGGTGGCCCCGACGATACTCATCTCGGCCGACATGGAGGGCGTCACTGGCCTGGCGACGCCGGATGACGTCGCCCCCGGGACGGCCTCCTGGCCGGCCGCGAGCAGATCCTGGATCGAGGACGTTAACGCGGTCGTCGGCGCACTGATTGAGCACGGTGCGGGCGAAGTGGTCGTCACCGATGCGCACGGCAGTGGCTCGAGCCTGGACCCAGGGCAGATCGACCCGCGAGCGGCTATCGTCCGCGGCGTGCCGCGGCGCTTCGGCATGCTCGAAGGGATCGATGGCGGGATCGACGGGGTGGTCTTCCTCGGTTACCACGGCACCGCCGGCTCGGGCGGACTGCTGAGCCACGCGTACATGGCCGCAGGCATCCACACCCTGCGCGTGAACGGCGAGCTCGCGGGCGAGGGAACGGTCAACGCGTACCTGGCCAATTCCTTCGGGGCTTCGGTGCTGCTGGTCACTGGCGACGACGTTGCCTGCGCGGAAGCAGACCGGTATGCCCCTGGCGCCGAGCGGGTCATCACCAAGCACGCGCTCGGCCGCTTCACCGGTCGCATGCGGCCCCAGGCCGCAGTCCGCCAGGAGCTCGCGGACGCTGCCCGCCGAGCCATGGGGCAACTGAATTCCGGCGCGGTCACGGCGCCCGAGCCCGTCACCGAGTTGTGCGCGGAGATCGAATTCAGCAGCGAGAACTGCGCGCTCGTCGCGACGGCCATCCCGGGCGTGCAGGCAACCGGATCACGGTTGGTCAGCTACACATCGGCCGACGTGCGCCAGTGGTACCGGTGCCTGGGAGCTATCTGGACCCTGGTCCGGGCAACCCGGAACACTCGTTATGGGTGACGCCACGACGCCAGCCAACCGGGCCGACGACCCCGGCGAGGAGCCCCTGGTCACGCTCGCCTCGATCGAGACGGCAGTCCGCGAACTGCCGGAAAGATTCAAGAACACTCCGGCGATCCGCTGGGAAGGAGACACCTGGCTCAAGCTGGAGAACCTCCAGCCGACAGGGTCGTTCAAGATCCGGGGGGTGTGGACCAAGCTCAGCAGGCTCTCCGCTGAAGACAAGGCCAGGGGAGTCATCGCTTACTCCAGCGGCAATCACGGGATTGCCGTCGCGCATGCCGCGCGCCTTTGCGGGACCCAGGCCACCATCGTCGTGCCGGGCGACGCGCCCAGGCCCAAGGCCGGGGCAATCAGGGGTGAGGGAGCCGAGCTCATCACGTGCGGGGAAGGCAGTGACGAGCGCCGGCTAATGGCCGAGGCAATCGCCCGTGAGACGGGCAGGATCCTGATCCCGCCGTATAACGACGCGGACGTCATCGCCGGCCAGGGCATGATCGGCCTGGAGCTCCTCGATCAGGTACCGCAGATTTCCTCGGTGATCGTGCCGGTCGGCGGTGGCGGCCTGATCAGCGGCATCGCGGCAGCTATCAAGGCCGTGATGCCGGCGGTCCGGGTCATCGGCGTGGAGCCAGAGCTAGCTGCCGATGCGCGGGAGGCGCTCGCCTCGCGGCACCCGGTGGAATGGCCGGTCGAAAAGGTATGCCAGACCATCGCTGACGGCGTGCGGACTCAGGCCCTTGGCTCGCTGAACTTCGCGCATGTCATCAGGCTCGTTGACGAGATCGTGACCGTATCTGACGAGGACATCCTTGACGCCGCAGCGGCACTGTCCGCTTCGCGTCGCCTGATCGTCGAACCTGCGGGAGCTGTTTCGGCGGCAGCGGTTCGCAACGGCAGCGCCGGCGGCGCGGGAGCCGTTGTGGTGCTCTCGGGGGGCAACGTCGGCGCGGAGGTCCTGCGCCGGATGCTGCGCAGAAGAGAAGACATCGAAGCGTCCTCGCTCATCGACGCCGGGCCGGTGAGCCGAGATCACCAGGGCGCAACGCGACAACCGATCGCAACATCATCGCCGCACTAGTAGCAGAAGGGATAGCAAGTGCACGAAAACACCTCGCAACGCGGCAGGTCGGCGGTTCCGCGCGATCGCCGCGTCGGCTGTGAAGATCAGCCCGCACCTCCATCCAATGTTCCATCTGCTCGCGGCCGCCGTCGCCGCCGGATCTGCCAGATTGCCCTGGTAGCCGGGGCCGTGAGCCTAGTCGCGGCCGCGTG
Organism: Streptosporangiaceae bacterium; assembly: GCA_030043395.1. The sequence goes on along the minus strand of JASHXW010000269.1, from coordinate 3,788 downwards.
CAGCTCAAGCCCGAGCTCGTCTGGGTCAGCGGCGAATGGAGCCGTCACGAAGGGCACTGTCACCTTCGCCTTGCAGCCCGGCTTCCACCCCAACTACATAATGCCGGTGGAGCCTGCTGCCTACAACAATGTTCAGAACTTCAATCAGTTCCAGTTCCTGATGTACCGGCCGCTCTACTGGCCGGGAATCAACGGCACCTCGGCGACTAACTATAAGCTCAGCCTTGCCTATCCTGCGCAGTTCTCCGATCACAACACGGTCGTCACGATCAAGCTCAAGAACTACCGCTGGTCAGACGGGAAGCCGGTCACCAGCCGCGACGTCACGTTCTTCATGAATCTCGTCATCGCGAACAAGCTGCAGTACGGCTCGTATACGCCTGGCCAGTTCCCCGACGACATCAAGAGCATGTCCACCCCGAATGCCCACACCGTGGTTTTCAACCTCATCCATTCGTACAATCCGCAGTGGATCGCGGGCAACGACCTATTCCTGATCCAGCCGATGCCGCAGCAGGTCTGGGACAAGACATCTGTCAACGGCAAGGTAGGAAACTACGATGAGACGAAGGCCGGGGCGGTCGCGGTCTACAAGTTCCTCACCGCGCAGTCGAAGAACGACGCAACCTATTCGACCAATCCGCTGTGGCAGGTCGTCGACGGCCCGTGGAAGATGAAGTCCTTCAGCCCCAGCGGCCCGGTGACCTTCACTCGCAACCCGCTGTACTCCGGACCGTCCAAGCCGAGTGTCACCACGTTCACCGAACTGCCCTACACGACCGACACCGCGGAGACGGACGTGATGCGCGCGGGCAACACCATCACCTACGGCTACATCTCCCAGTCAGAAGTCCCGTCGGCTGGCTCGATCACCTCGGACGGATACACGCTGGCCGGGTGGCCCCAGTATCAGTTCGCCTACATCCTGCTGAACTACAACACATCTGACGCCGTCGCGCGGTCAGAGTTCCGCCAGCTCTACGTGCGCCAGGCACTGCAGGAGCTCACCGACGAGAAGGGGGACATCAAGGCGTTCCTCGACGGGTACGGCACGCCGACGAACGGCCCGGTCCCTTACCTGAGCTCGTACGCATCGGCGCTGGACAAGAACGGCGCGTACCCGTTCAGCATCAGCGGCGCCGAGAAGCTCCTGAAGGACCACGGCTGGAAAGTCGTTCCCAATGGCACCGACACTTGCGCCTCGCCCGGAACCGGCGCCAGTCAGTGCGGCGCAGGCATACCGGCAGGCGCCACGCTGAGCTTCAAGTTCACCTACTACGCCGGCAACGAGGCGATCGCCCAGGTCGAGCAAGCGCTCAAGTCAGACGCGAGCACGGCCGGCGTCAGCATCGCGCTGTCCTCCATCTCGGCGGGCAGCGTGCTGTCCCAGGCGGTTCCGTGCAAGCCAACTCAGTCCAACTGCGGATGGCAGATGGCGACGTACGGCGGCTGGACACCCTTCACCGACCCGGTGACCAGCGCACTGTTCGAGCCCGGCGTCCTTGACGCGGAGAGCTGGAACGACCCGACCACCAACTCGGACATCAACGCGGCTCTCACGGGTAATGGCAGTGCGGCCATCATCACGAACTACGAGAATTACCTCGCCAAAGAGGAACCCGTGCTCTGGCAGCCGGACCCCGATTACCAGGTCTCTGTCATCAGCACGAAACTGCACGGTGCCATTCCCCAGGACCCGACCCTGGCGATCGACCCAGAAGAGTGGTATCTCACGAAGTGAGTCAGGAACTGCCGAGCTTGCTCGAGATCTCGGACTTGCGGACTCACATCCGCATGCGCCACTCGACAGTCGAGGCAGTCGACGGTCTCGCCCTCACGATCAGTCAGGGCGAGACCGTCGGCCTCGTCGGCGAGTCCGGATGCGGCAAGTCACTGACGGCCATGTCGGTGATGCGCCTGCTGCCGCCTGGCGGCAGCATCGTCGAAGGCAGCATCAAGCTCATGGGCCGGGAACTGACTACCCTGAACGAGTCCGAAATGCGCCGGGTCAGGGGCAACGAGATTGCCATGATCTACCAGGATCCCATGACCTCCCTGGATCCCACCATGGCGATCGGCGACCAGATTGCCGAGCCCGTCCGGACTCACAGGGGCGCTTCTAGAAAGGAGGCTCTCGACCGTGCCGCTGAGGTGCTCGACCTGGTGGGAGTGCCGAAGCCACAAGAACGGCTGCACGCCTACCCGCATCAGCTGTCCGGGGGGCTCCGCCAGCGGGTGATGATCGCGATGGCTCTCGCGTGCGAGCCGAAACTGATCATCGCCGATGAACCGACGACCGCGCTGGACGTGACCATTCAGGCGCAGATCCTGGAGCTCCTCGGCAACCTGACCGACCGCCTCGGCATGGGAATGCTGCTCATCACCCACGACATGGGCGTGATAGCAGCCCGGGCCAGCCGGGTGATGGTCATGTATGCCGGGCGCATCGTGGAGGCTGCCGATGCACGCACGCTCTTCACTGACATGCGTCATCCCTACACGCAGGCCCTGCTGGAATCGATTCCAAGCCTTCATCCGGACAAGATGCGCCCGCTCTTCAGCATCCCGGGGCTTCCGCCAGATCTGTCCGACGCTCCCGCCGGATGCCGGTTCGCGCCGCGCTGCCAGCACGTGCAAGAGCGATGCACGCAGCAAGATCCGGTCCTCACCGGCGAACCCGGGCACGTCTATGCCTGTTTCTTCCCGATCAGCCAGCCCGCGCCAGAGGATCTTGGCGCGGCACCTCCGGACACTCTGCCGGCGATTGAACCAGCGGACGGGCCGGTGCAAGGCAGCGTCAGTTCCGGGCTGATCCCGCTGCCGCGCGCGAACCAGGTCGATCCTGCTGAACACGTCGCCAGTACCGTCGGCCAGCCGCTGCTGGTAGTCAACTGCGTCACCAAGGAGTTCCCGATAACCAAGGGGGTCCTGCAACGCAAGGTCGGAACGGTGAAGGCGGTTTCCGGTGTGTCGCTGCAGATCGCCCGCGGGGAGACCTTCGGGCTCGTCGGAGAGTCCGGATGCGGCAAGACCACCCTCGGACGCATGATCACCGCGCTCGAGGCCCCCGATTCCGGTTCGATCATCTTCGACGGCACCGAGATTTCTCGTCTCCGCGGACCTGCCCTGCGACGGGAGCGGCGAGAGTTCCAGCTCATGTTCCAGGATCCTTATTCGTCACTGGATCCCCGGATGCGGGTCATGTCGATCATCCGGGAGCCGCTCGCCGCGCACCGGATCGGCACCCGGGAAGAGCAGCAGGCGCGCATCGGGCAGTTGCTGGCCGAGGTGGGGCTAGCCGACCGGGCTCTGAGCCTTTACCCGCACGAATTCTCCGGCGGCCAGCGCCAGCGCATCGGCCTGGCCCGGGCACTCGCGGTCGAGCCGCGGCTGGTAGTCGCCGATGAGCCCGTCTCCGCGCTCGACGTATCCGTCCGGTCCCAGGTGCTCAACCTGATGAAACGGCTGCAGGCCGAGCACGACCTCACATACATGATCATCTCCCATGACCTGTCCGTGGTCCGCTACCTTGCCGATCGCGTCGGCGTGATGTACCTCGGCAAGCTCGTCGAAGTCGGCCCGGTGGAGCAGGTCTACGAGCGCCCCGCGCATCCGTACACCGCCGCCCTGCTGGAAGCGATCCCGCTTCCCGATCCGGACATGGCGCGGCACCAGCGGCCCGCTGTGGAAGGCGAGCTGCCGTCCGCCGCCAACCCGCCGTCGGGCTGCCGGTTCCGCACCCGGTGCCCGCGATCGCAGCAGATATGCGCCGAGGTGGAGCCTGCCAT
>JASHXW010000030.1 GCA_030043395.1 Streptosporangiaceae bacterium | reverse complement strand
CCAGCTGGCACCGGCTCGCTGGCGCGGACGGCTGGCCTGCTCATCGTCAAAGGGCCAGCCCTGCGTCGACCGGCACGATCGCGCCGGTCATGCCGCTGCTGGCCGGGCTCGCCAGGAACGTCAGCACAGCAGCCACCTCGGCGGGGTCGAGCAGGCGGCGCATCGGCTGCTGCTCGGCGAACTCCCCGTTACTCGCCAGGCCGTACAGCCGGGTCGTCTCGGCCAGCATGGCGGTGTCGGTCGAACCTGGGCTGACCGCGTTCGCGGTGATGCCAGAGTCGGCCAGCTCGACGGCTAGCGCCCGGACCAGTCCGGTCACGCCAGCCTTGGCGGCACAGTAAGCCGCGAGCATCGGCAGGCCACGGGTGGCCGCCGCCGATGCCACTGCGAGGAAGCGGCCCGACCGAGGCTCGGGGCGCCGCATCATCGCGGTGATGGACGCCCGTGCGAGGTTGAAGACGCCCATCAAGTCGACGCCGAGGATCGCGTTCTCGTGCTCGACCGGGACTTGCCAGAGCGGCGCCCCGCCCGCGATCACGCCGGCAACGGCAATTGCGGCGTCGATGCCACCCCAGAATTCCTCGGCCTGCGCGATGGCCGACTGCACGGCGGCGAGGTCGCGGACGTCGGCGATGAACGGCCGGACACGGTCAGGGTCGCCCGCGTGCTGAACAGCGAATTCGGTGACGGCGACAAGGTCAGGCAGCGCCGACATCGGGTAGGGCAGAGCCGGGTCGTCGGCCACGCTGTCGACGGCAAGCACGGACCAGCCCTCGGCCGCCAGCGCGACCACGGTCGCCGCGCCGATCCCCCGGCCCGCGCCGGTCACGACCGCCACGCGGCCGTAACCTGAGCCACGCGCGTGCGCGCCGGGCTCCGGGAGAGAGATCACGCTTGCCTCGCCTGGCCCGCTGCTCATGCTCGGCCTGCCGATCGCGCTTGCTCGCTGGTCATGCCTGGTCCGCCGGTCATGCCGGCACCACCTCTCCATGCCACCTGGCTACGTCAGTCGGTTCCTCGTTACCGGCTTGCGGACCCCCTTCCCAGCTTGGCATGAATGCAAGGACGTTGGCGGACTCAGCGCGAAGTGTGGCCACGGGGCAAGTGCCGCTCTGCCAATGCCCCTCAGCCCCAGCCCCGGCATCTGCGAGTACTTCCGGTGCTGGCAGGTCTGCGTGCTGCCAGCCGCTCATGACCGCGGTGGTGCTAGACCGGCCAGCGGGTCTTCGTTACAAGAAGAAATAGGTGGCCGTCGCGACAACACCAGCGGCACGGCGCGCTGTCGCGAGACGCGCGAGCCAGCCAGATGATGCGAGTGATCCAGCGCCGGTCGCGGCGCGCTCGCCGGGTCGACGCCGGCCAGCGCCTGCTCGCCGTGGCCGCGAACGCACTCCGGATCCGGGCCGTCCAGCGGCAGGCCGGTGAAGAACTTCGCGGCCATGCAGCCCCCGTGGCAGGCGTCGAACGCCGAGCAGGACTCGCACGCGCCGCCGGACTGCGGCCGGCGCAGGTCAGCGAAGAGACCCGAGCTGCGCCACACGTCGGTGAAGCCGCCGTGGTCGCGCACATTCCCGGCACGGAATGCCTCGTGGATCGCAAACGGGCACGCGTAGACGTCGCCGACCGGATCGATCAGGCACACGACGCGGCCGGCCCCGCACATGTTCAGGCCGGGCAGCGACTCGCCGAACCCGGCCAGGTGGAAGAACGAGTCTCCGGTGAGCACGTTCTCGCCGTGAGCGACCAGCCAGTCATAGATCTGCCGCTGCTGGGCGCGGGTCGGGTGCATCGCGTCCCACACGTCCGCGCCCCGGCCGGACGGCCGCAGCCGGGTGATCCTCAGCTGGGCTCCGAACCGGTCGGCGATCGCCTTGAACTCCTCGAGCTGTCCCACGTTCTGGCGGGTCATCACGACCGAGATCTTGAAGGCGCCGAATCCGGCGTCGGCGAGGTTCGTCATGGCGCGCAGAGCGGTGTCATAGGAGCCGGGTCCGCGGACAGCGTCATTCACCTCGGCGGTCGCGCCGTCCAGCGAGACCTGGACGTCGACGTAGTCGCTGGCAGCGAGCTGGCCGGCGATTCCCGGGGTGATCTTGACGCCGTTGGTGGAGAACTTCACCCCGACGTGGTGGCTGGTCGCGTAGTCCACCAGCTCCCAGAAGTCCGGGCGGACAGTAGGCTCGCCGCCGCCGATGTTCACGTAGAAGACCTGCATCCGCTCAAGCTCGTCGATCACCGACTTGCACTCCTGCGTGCTCAGCTCGCGCGGGTCCCGGCGGCCGGAGCTGGACAGGCAGTGCACGCAGGACAAGTTGCAGGCGTAGGTGAGCTCCCAGGTGAGGCAGATCGGCGCGTCGAGGCCGCTGCTGAATTGCTCGACGAGCGAGGGAATGGTTGCTGCTACGGCGCTCACGGAGCTCCTCGCTCGCAGATCATCCGCGAAGTCGCCAGAGTCGCCAGCGCCCGGCGGTAGCCGGCCAGGTCGGCGTCGGGGACGCCTGCCGCCTGGCAGGCCGCCCGCGCAGTGGGCTGGTCGGCGAGCGCGCGCACGACATCCAGCAGGACCGGGCTCTTCAGGAAGGACAGCCGCCGCGTCCCGAAGTGGTAGAGCAGGGCGCCGAACCGCTCGGGCCGGACCGAC
>JASHXW010000268.1 GCA_030043395.1 Streptosporangiaceae bacterium | reverse complement strand
TTCTTCACCGCGCCGGACACGCACAGCCCGGTCACGGCCACCTTCTACAAGGCGGCTATCCGGACCTCGGCCCGGCGCGCCACTCGCCTGATCGTCCCGTCTAAGGCCACCCGTGACGAGGTTGTGCGGGTGCTCGAAGCTGACTCGACCAGGATCGACGTGGCCTATCACGGCGTCGACCACACGTTGTTCAGCCGTCCGACCAAGGCCCAGCTTGAGCGGGTGGCCGGCCGGCTTGGCCTGCACGGCAGGCCGTACGTGGCTTACCTGGGAACGCTGGAGCCGCGCAAGAACGTGCCCGCGCTGATCGCCGGGTGGACGGACGCAGTGATCGACCTGCCCGAGCCTCCCGCGCTGGTCCTGGCCGGCGGCACCGGCTGGAGCGACGAGGTCGACGGGGCCGTGGCCGCCGTGCCCGCGCACCTGCGCCTGGTCAGGCCGGGCTACCTGCACTACACCGACCTGCCAGGATTCTTCGGCGGCGCGCTCGTGGTGGCATTCCCGAGCATCGGCGAAGGCTTCGGCCTGCCGGTACTGGAGGCGATGGCCTGCGGGGCTCCGGTGCTGACGACGCACCGGACGTCGCTGCCCGAGGTGGGCGGCGACGCGGTGGCCTACACCGAGCCTGACGCGGCCAGCATCAAGGCATCGCTTCGCGCGCTGATCGACGACGGCGCTGAGCGAGAGAAGCTGGGCAATGACGGGTACGCCAGGTCCCTGGAGTTCACCTGGGCGGCCTCGGCGCAGGCACATATGGCCTGCTATGAGCGCGCCGCAACGGCCGCGCAAGGGTAGTCTCGCTGGTCATGCCGAGCGAAGCGAAGAACCAGGGTCCGGCCTTGTCGCAGGCGGCCGCGCAGTCGCAGGCGAACGGGCATCCAGCCCGCAGGCCGGGCCGCCAGTTCGAGGCGATCATGCTGGTCGGCGGGCAGGGCACCAGGCTACGGCCGCTGACCATCGGGATACCCAAGCCGCTGCTGCCGACTGCGGGCGTTCCCTTCCTGGCTCATCAGCTCGCCAGGGCAGCTGACTCGGGTGTCGGCAGGATCATCATGGCGACGGCGTACCGGTCCGAGATGTTCGCCGACGTCTTCGGGGACGGGTCGCAGTTCGGGCTGGAGATCGTCTACGTGGACGAGGCTGAGCCGCTGGGCACGGGCGGGGGGATCCGCAACGCCGCGGCGAGCCTGCGCAGCGGACCGGATGATCCGGTCGTGGTGCTGAACGGCGACGTGCTCTCCGGCCACGACATCGGCGCTCAGATCGACCTTCATCGCAAGGCTGACGCGGCGGTCACGCTGCACCTGGTGCAGGTACCCGACCCGTCGAGGTTCGGCTGCGTGCCAACCGACCTCGACGGCCGGGTGACGGCGTTCCTGGAGAAGACCCCGGAGCCCATGACGAACCAGATCAACGCGGGCTGCTACGTGTTCACCAGGAGGTACATCGATGCCATGCCGGGCGGCCGGGTCCTTTCGGTCGAGCGGGAGACCTTCCCCGGCATGATCGAGGCCGGCGAAACGGTCATGGGCTACGTGGAATCCGCGTACTGGCTCGATGTGGGCACCCCGGAGGCGTTCGTCCGCGGCTCCTGCGATCTCGTACTCGGCGAGCTCACCTCGGCGGCCCTGCCGGGAGCCTGCGGGGAGGTCCTGCTGCTCCCCGGTGCCATCGCTGACCCGTCGGCCGTCCTGACCGGAGGAACGGCCGTGGGCGCCGGGACGACCGTCGGAGCCCGGGCGGCAGTGGATGGCTCGGTGCTGTTCGACGGCGTAACCGTCGGCTCAGGAGCCACCGTGCGGGCGAGTGTCGTGGGCGCGGGAGCGCGGATCGGCGACGGCGCCGTGCTTGATCGCGTGGTCATCGGCGCGGGCGCCGAGATCGGCGGGGGCAACGAATTGTGCCGCGGCATGCGAGTCTGGCCAGGTGTCCGGCTCGACGGCACGGCCGTCAGGTTCTCCGCTGATGTCTGAGCCGGCCTGGGTGAGCGAGCCGGCATCCGAACTGCGTTACCGCTCGTAGTCGGCCTGGCGGGTGGAGCGCCAGTGGCGAGCGCCGTTCGCCGTAGACGTCAGGGGAGTTCTTTCGGTGCACCGGCGGGGCACCGCAGATCCCGCGTTCCGCGTCGACCACGCGGGCGCCATCTGGCGCGCTTGCCAGACACCAGACGGACCAGGAACGCTGCGGGTGACCTGGCGGGTACTTCCGCCAGCCGCGCACGTGCCCGCGAGCACGGCGACGACTCAAGTCGACGCGATGGCCTGGGGCGCGGGAGCCTCGTGGCTGCTCGATTCCCTGCCTGGCCTGCTCGGCGCGGACGACCGTCCGCAGGACTTCGTCCCCGGGCACCCGGTCCTGCGCGTGGTGATCAGGCGCCACGCGGCGGTGCGGATCGGCCGGTCGGGGCTGGTGTTCGAGGCGCTCGTCCCCGCGGTGCTCGAGCAGAAGGTCGTCGGGATGGAGGCGACCAGGGCCTGGCGCCTGCTGCTGCACCGCTTCGGCGACCTTGCGCCCGGTCCCGTGCCAGCCGCCATGCGGGTGCCGCCGCCGGCCGCGGTGTGGGCGGCGATTCCGTCCTGGGAGTGGCACCGCGCGGGGGTGGAGGCGACGAGGGCACGCACCATCGCCAGGGCTGCCAGGGTCGCGAGCAGGATGGAAGAGGTAACTGGGCTTGGCTCTATGGAGGCCGACGGGCGGCTGCAGGCGATCGCCGGAATCGGGCCATGGACCTCAGCGGAGATCAGGCAGCGCGCCTGCGGAGACGCCGACGCCGTCTCGATTGGCGACTATCACCTGCCCTCGGTCGTCGGCTGGGCACTCGCAGGCCGCGAGGTCGACGACGCCGGGATGCTGGAACTGCTCGCACCCTACGAAGGTCACAGGCACCGGGCCTCGATCCTGGCCGGCCTCAGCGGCAGCTACCCACCGCGCCGTGCCCCGCGCATGACCGTGCGGGACTACCGGTCGTTCTAGCCGATTGCCCTTCCATGTCCCTGGTGAGCAGAAACGACAATGCTGGTGTTGCCGACAGGCGGGTGCCGTCATGGATTCTCAGCGGATGCGGACAGCGGAACTTGGCCTGGCGATGGGAGTCCACGAGCCCGGGCAGTTCAACGCGATTACCGATGTGGCCGGCGTCAGGGTCGGGCAGGTCACGATTGCCGAAGGTGCCGGGATCCGGACCGGGGTCACCGCTGTCGTTCCTGACGCGGTGGATCGAGCGGGCGGCCAGCTTGCGGCCGGCTTGTTCGTCGGCAACGGCTTCGGCAAGCTGGTCGGCGCGACCCAGCTTGCCGAGCTCGGCGCGATCGAGACGCCGATCCTGCTGACCGGGACGCTGTCAGCGTTCCGGGTCGCTGACGCCCTGGTCACGTACATGCTGAGCCTTCCCGGCAACGAGGGCATGCGCACCGTCAATCCCGTCGTGGGCGAGACGAACGACGGCTACCTGTCCGATATCCGGGCGCGGCCGGTCACGCAGGCGCATGTCCTCGCCGCCATCTCCAGCGCGGCCGGCGGGCCTGTCGCTGAAGGCTGCGTGGGAGCGGGCACGGGCACCTGCGCTCTCGGCTACAAGGCGGGCATCGGGACCTCGTCCCGCGTCGTCCGCCTGCGGGACGACGGGCCGTGCACGCTCGGCGTCCTTGTCCAGGCCAACTTCTCCGGCGTACTCACCGTCCGCGGAGTCCGGATCGCCGGATCGGAGCTGACGACCGGCACGTCACCTGGCCAGGCCGGCAACTCCTGCATGATCATCGTCGCGGTGAGCCGCGCCCTGGACGCGCGGCAGCTCACCAGGCTGGCCAGGCGCGCGGTGTTCGCCATGGGCCGGACCGGCGCCGACTTCGCCGGCACGAGCGGCGATTACGCCGTGTGCTTCGCCACGGCCGAGGGCGGGCCAGCGCCGGACCCCGAGCTAGGGCCGGTCTTCTCGGCGGTCCAGGACGCTGTCGAGGAAGCCATCCTGAACTCGGTCCTGATGGCGACCACGACCGCAGGCCATCAGGGTCACGTCAGCGGTGCAGTACCCATTGATCTCGTGATCCGGGAATGCGCCCGGGCGGGTCTGCTGACATCCTGATCTGATAACCCCAGGCAGCCCCGAGGAGGAACCGTGCTTTACGCCTTCGGATTCGAGCGCATCGGCGTCGTCGTCGGCGACCTGTATTTTGTCGACCCGAATCCGCATCCCGGCCAGGAGGGAGCTGAGCGCGGCGTGCGGCTCGAGGTACGAATGCTCAGGCCGGGCGAGCTCAAGGGATCGATTTACTCGGCCAGGCCGATCGAGGTCGCCGAGCCCGTGTGGCGCGCCGACCTGCTCGAGGCGGCCTCGGGTCCGCGAGGCAGCCTGAACCGGGCACATCACCACCCGGCCTTCAACGGCTGGGAGCCGGGCAAGCGGAACTTCGTCGAGAACATGTCGGCTGCGCCGGTGTCATGGGTCGGTGAGCAGCTCTCGGATCTGGATGCCCTGCTCGAGCGGGCCGGAGTCGCGTCGGATGAGTCGTTCAAGGGCGACGCGGAGAGCCTGCGGGACTGCGTTCCGCAGATCATGGCCGCAGTGCAGAGCCTGCTCGACAAGGTGAAGGCCGGGGAGCTGGCGACCGGTCCCGATGGCGATGAACCGGACAGCGCGCGCGTCAGCTGGCTGTAGTCATCTCGCTGGCCCAGGGCGGCTCGCACGCGGACCAGGTCCGCCGACAGGGCTGACAGGGGCGGCGATTCGGTCCCGCCTAGGGTAGAGGAATGCGAACTGCCGATACCGGACATGCGCCCCCGTCGGAGAGTGCGGTGCGCCGTGCGCTTGCGCGAGCCCGTGACGGCAAGGCCCTGGACCATGCCGAGGCCGTCACGCTGCTGCATGCCAGGGGTGACCAGCTCACCGAGCTGCTCGGCTATGCCGCACGAACGCGGGACGCCGGTCTGATCGCGGCTGGGCGGCCAGGCGTCATCACCTACTCGCGCAAGGTATTCATCCCGCTGACCAGGCTCTGCCGGGATCGATGCGGTTACTGCACGTTCGTTACCGTGCCTGGCCGGCTCGAGCCTGGCGCGGAGTACCTCTCCCCGGACGAGGTCCTGGACATCGCCCGCCAGGGAGCGGCACTGGGCTGCAAGGAAGCGCTGTTCACGCTCGGCGACCGGCCGGAGGCGCGGTGGCGGCAGGCGCGCGAGTGGCTGGATGCCCACGGTTACGACGACACGCTCTCCTACGTCCGCGCCATGGCGATCGGCGTCCTTGAGGAGACCGGGCTGCTGCCGCACCTGAATCCCGG
>JASHXW010000267.1 GCA_030043395.1 Streptosporangiaceae bacterium | reverse complement strand
GGACCTGCGCCGCCGAGCAGCACCCGGGTGAGTTCGCTGCGAGCGTCGAGCAGCTGGTCAAGCGCTGCGGCCATGTGCGCATCGGTGACCCGCAGCGGCTCGGTGTCCCGCCTGTCATCGTCGCCTTCCTCGGCCGAGAACAGTGCCGCGCGCCGGAGCAGTTCCTTGATAAACGAGGCCGTCACTCCGTCGGTGCGGGAGATCACCACCTCAGCGTCGGACAAATCGACTTCCAGCTCGCCCTGGTACAGGCGGAACAGGCGGCGGCGGGCGTCGGCGTCAGGCACCGGAAGCATGGCCGCGTGGTCTACCCGGCCCGGCCGCGCCGCCAGTGCTGCCTCAAGCAGATCCGCCCGGTTGGTCGTGAGCAGGAAGGTGACGTCGATGTCCTGACCCAGGCCATCCATCTCGTTGAGCAACTCGAACAGCAAAGGATGATGGCCCATGTGGTGTCCGCGCTCTTCCGCGATCAGGTCCACGTCTTCGACGATCACCAGGGACGGCTGGAGCGCCCTGGCGACCGAGCACGCCGCGGAGATCATCCCAAGCGCTCCACCAGAGAGGATCACGGCGGTCACACCGGGCAGCCGGCTCAGCAGGTACCGCACGGTATGCGTCTTGCCGGTGCCCGGAGCGCCGTAGAGCAGCACTCCGCGCTTAAGGTGCTGGCCGCTGGCCAGCAGCCGCGATGCGTGCCTGGCCACGCCGAGCACTTGTCGCTCGATTCCGTCAAGCACGTCCGGCGGCAGCACGATCTGATCACGGTCGATAAGCGGGCGGTCGACGAAGCTGAGCAGTGCAGTGCGATGACGGCCGAACACCTCGTCGCCGAAGGTGATCACGTGGCCCCGGAAGACGTTGCGCTCCAGGCTCAGCCGCCTGATGTCCTCGATCACGCGCTCGGCCCGGTTTGGGCTGGCGCATACGGCCTGCACAGAGACGCCTTCCATGGGGCCGTGCTCGTCGGGACCGCGCACGAGGATGGCCGCGTTACCCTCCCCGTCGCTGGTCAGGTACAGGGCGCACTCCACGCACGGCTTGGTGATGCCGCCGGGCCCGGCCGGCAGCGACTGAGTTGCCACGCTGCCCGCGCCAGGGCTGAAAGGCATGCGGATGCCCTGTGTCAGGTCAGCCAGGCCGAAGTCGCGGTGCCGGAACTGGATCAGCCCGACGATCTCGTGGGTCCGGCCATCCTCGTCGAGCCAGGCCTCAAGCCCAGCCTGGACATTCACCTGGTCATACGCTGGCCAAGAGCCGGATGCGACGGGCAGCGACGGAGCATCGGCGCCCAGGTGCTCGGTCAGCAATCGCTCAACCGAGTTGTCGTCGGCCCGCGCGGCGGTGATTACGCGCTGCACCAGCCGTCTGCCGAGCCGGCCGATGTCGGCGAGCTCCGGTCGCGCCTCCGGCCCGGACGCCGGCCCACGTCCTGAACCCCATATGCCAACGCTGCCGTAGCTTGCAACCGTCGAATAATGGTGCGCCCTGACGTTCTCCACATCGGCAGCATAGGTTCTACCAGAGATATCAGCGCAGGTAGTCAGCCTTAACTAGCTCTGAAAGGTTACTTTCGCAGCCGCAGTCTGATAAGTCACCTTGTACTTGGGGCTGCCGGATAGCTTGCTAAACGCGCCCGATCGCGAGCTGTACTTCACGATGATCAGGGACTGCCTGGCCCTGGGCTTGAACCCGTGTGCCGTCGTGACCCGCAGCGTGCCCGACAGCCTGGCCTTTCCGGAGACGACGAGCTGGCCAGGCGTTCGAGATACTTGATGCGTGACGCAACTTTCCGGACCGGTTGACCGCGTGCTGGCGGACCTGCGTGGCGCGGGTTATCTCGCCGATACCACGACGGGGACGGTCGTCCACCTGGCCGCGGAGCTCGGCAAGCCTGTCCTGATCGAAGGCCCGGCGGGGACCGGCAAGACCCAGCTCGCCAAGAGCGTGGCAGTAGCAACCGGCAAGCGGCTGATCCGGCTGCAGTGTTATGAAGGGCTCGATGAGTCCAAGGCGATCTATGAGTGGGACTACCGGCGCCAGCTGCTGCAGCTGCAGCTGCAGCACGGGTCGACGCAGAACCTGACCGAGGCCGGCATTTTCGGCGAGGAGTTCCTGCTCAGCCGGCCCCTGCTCGAGGCCATCAGGTCGGCGGACCCGGTCGTGCTGTTGCTCGACGAAGTCGACCGGCTGGACATCGAGAGCGAGGCTCTGCTGCTCGAGGTCTTGTCGGAGTACCAGATCTCGATCCCGGAGCTCGGCACCGTGACCGCCAGGCACATCCCGCAGGTCTTCCTGACCTCGAACAACAGCAGGGACCTGTCCGAGGCGCTGAAGCGGCGATGCCTGTTCTTGCACCTGGGCTATCCCAGCGTGGGGCGGGAGGCCGACATCGTCAGGCTGCACGTGCCAGACCTTGCCGGGCATCTCGCCAACGAGATCGCTGAGCTGGTGGCGCTGCTGCGCAAGGCAGACCTGAAGAAGCCACCATCGATCGCCGAGTCACTGGACTGGGCACGGACGCTGCTGACACTCGGCGCCACCGAGCTGACGGAGGATCTGACCAGGCAGACCATGTCCGTGCTGCTGAAGTACGAGCGCGATATCGACACCGCGCTTGCCGAGCTGCAGATCTAGGACGCGCTGTCCATGCAGGCCATGCTGGCGACCCTGGTCGACGAGCTGAGAAGCGTCGGTGTCGGCGTCTCGGTCGGAGAGCACCTGGACGCGGCGCAGGCGCTGTCGCGCATCCCGCTGACCGACAAGGAGGTCATCCGCGCCGCGCTGCACTGCGCGCTGATCAAGCGGCCCGAGCACACGGCCGCGTTCAACCTGCTGTTCGACCTGTATACGGCGGGCTCGCGGCAACCGGGATCGGACTTGCTCGC
>JASHXW010000266.1 GCA_030043395.1 Streptosporangiaceae bacterium | reverse complement strand
CGCCGCCGAGTTAGCCACGACGTCGCTGGCCCACCGCGACTGTGACGGCGGAGCCAGGGCACTGGCACGGCGGCGCGGCAGCGTCGTCCAGGTCGAGGGCGACCGGCGGATCGGGCGCAGTGTCGCGCGGATCCTTGGCATGGCCGGGGTCGGCCAGGTCAGGTACTCGATCGGCAATCCCGGCAGCCAAGCGCATCGGCCAGCGGGCCGCCAGCTGCGGCGTGCGGACCTGGTCATCCTGATCGGCCGCGTCCCGCGGGAGCGGACCGAGGAGCTGGCCGGGGATGGCATCGCGCATCTGGCCGCGACGGCCGGCGAGGCGATCGGCGTGGTGGGACCCCTGGTAATTCCTGGCAGGACGGCCTGCCTGCGCTGCCTGGACTATTTCCGGGCAGGCAACGACCCGGGATGGCCGCTCATCCTCGCGCAGCTCGCAAGCCGCCAAGCCGAGACGGTAGCGTGCGACGCCGCGCTGGCCGCCGCAGTGGCTGCGCAGGCGGCGGCGCAGGCACTGACAGCGGTCGACAAGGGCCTGGTAGCCAGTGCCGCTGCCAACGGCACCCTCGAGCTCGTCCTCCCTGACTGGCGGTGGCGGCGCCGGACCTGGCTGCCGCACCCGGCTTGCCTCTGTCGCGCGAGCTAGCCGGTGACCTGGCGGATCCTCCCGTTGGCGTCGTCGTCGATCAGCAGGTTGCCAGCGGGGCTGACCGCGACCCAGCCCGGGTTCGCCAGCTCCGCGTCGACGCCTAGCCCGTCGTCGCCGGTCAGCCCGTAGTGCCCGGTGCCAGCGACGGCGTAGATGTCACCCGCGGTCATCGCCACGCCATAGAAGGTGCCGGTGCTTGCCGCGACGACCCTGACCTCCTGGGCGCCGCTGTCCCCGATGATCAGGTTGCCGTCACTGTCCACGGCAACGCCTTCGGGATCCCCCAGCTCGGCCGACGTGGCCGGACCACCGTTGCCGGACCGGCCACTGGTGCCATCCCCGGCCACGGTGTAGATGTCGCCCGCCGTCATCGCCCGCCCGTAGAAGGTGCCGGTCGTCACCGCGACTACTCGCACCCGGGAGTTCCCGGAGTCAGCAAGCACGAGGTTGCCAGCGGAGTCAATCGCGACGGCCGCCGGGCTACCGGGGCAGACCTCGGCAGACAAGGCCGGCCCGCCGTCACCGGAGAAGGCGCACGTACCGTCGCCCGCCACGGTGTAGATGTCGCCGGCGGTCATCGCCTGGCCGTAGAACGTGCCCGTGCTCTCGGCCACCACTCGCACCCGGGAGTTGCCGGCATCGACGAACACCACGTTGCCTGCGTGATCCACGGCGACTCCCTGCGGGTCGGCCAGTTCCGCGCTGGTCGCCGGGCCGCCGTCGCCGGAAAACCCGGAAGTGCCGTCGCCGGCGATCGTGTAGACGTCGCCCGCGGTCATCGACTGGCCGTAGAACGTGCCCGTATGCGCAGCCACGACCCGGATCAGCTGGCCAGCCGGATCTGAGACGACCAGGTTCCCGTTGCCGTCTACAGCCACGTCCGCGGCGGCGAGCTCGGAACTGGTGTCGCCGATTCCGCCCGTCCCGCCGCCGGCGATCGTGTAAACGTGCCCGGCCGTCATGGCCTTGCCGTAGTAGGTCCCTGTCGCGCCTGCCACGACGCGCAGCGTGGACATGCCGTGGCAGGCTGCCGGAAAGTCTGGCGCGCAGGTGTTCCCGGCGATCAGCATGTTGCCAGCCGCGTCGAATGCGATGCCGCCGTGGACGTCCTGCGCGCTCGTCGCCGGACCGCCCTCACCTGAATACGGCGTGACCTCGGGGTCGCCAGCGACGGTGTAGATGTCGCCTGCCTTCATGCGCATGCCGTAGAACGTGCCGGTCCGCACGGCGATGACCCGGGCGTGCGCACCGCCGTCGCACACGATCACGTTGCCTGCGGCGTCCACGGTCACGCTGTGCGGCGAGAGCACCTGGGACTTGGCGGCTGGAACGCCGTTGGCGGTCAGCCCGCCGTGCACGCCGGCTATCTGGTAGATGTCCCCGGCCTTCATGTGCTTGCCGTAGAACGTGCCCGTGCGGGCCGCGACCACCCGGATGTGATCGGCGTTGGAATCGCCGATCACCACGTTGCCCGCGTGGTCCACCGCCACCGCCGATGCGCTGTTCAGCATCGCCTTGCGCGCCGGGCCGCCATCGCCCGACGATCCGGTCTTCCCGGTGCCGGCGATCACGTAAACGTGGCCGGACCGCATCGCCTGGCCGTAGAACCGGCCGGTCCGCTCGGCCAGGACAGTCACCCGGGTGCCTCGCGCAGCCAGGATGTTCCCGTGCTGGTCGGCTGCGAGCTGGAAGCCCGCGCCTGTGGCCAGCACGTAGCTCTTGCCAGCCTGCATCTTCCTGCCGTCGAAGGTGCCTGTCCGGGCTGCGATCGCGATGATCTGGCTGACGGACGGTTCGCGCGGGTCCTGCGTTCCCTCGTTCGACACGAGCACGTTGCCGTTGTGGTCGACGATGACGTCGACCGGGCAGAAGCTGCCGCTGGAGTCAGACACCTCGCAGTCGGCACTGCCGCTGGCGATGGTGTAGATGTCGCCAGCCGTCATGTGCTTCCCGTAGAAGGTGCCGGTCTTCGCCGCGACGACGCGGACCCGGCCATTGCCCTTGTCGGCGATGACAAGGTTGCCCGAGTGGTCGACGGCCGCGGCACAGGGATCGTTGAGCCCGGCGAGAGTCGCCAGACCGCCATCCCCCGCATAGCTTGCCGCGCCGTCCCCGGCGGGCGTGGTCAGCTGGTCGGTCCGCGTGCTGACCGCGCGCACGACGTCGCCGAACTGGTCGGCGATATAGAGCCGTCCGGCGCTGTACTGCACGGTTCCGCAGCTGTAGGGAGAGTAGAACGGGATCTGGGTGGCAGGCGCGGGCCCGCCAACGCCGCCAGCCACGGTGGTGATCGTCCCGGGAGCTGAGCCCGCCGTCGCCGCCAGCGACCCGCTCGCAGCGGCACCGGACCAGGCCAGAGCGGCAGCCCCGGCGGCTAGCCAGGCCGCGAGACCGCGCGTGGTTCGCTTGCTAGCCCTGGCAGTCACCCGAAACGCCATAACTCCCCCTCGTGTTGCTGGCAGCTGAGCGTGCATGCCATCAAGGACGCCTAAATCGGGCGTTCGGATTACAGCCGCGTCAGACTGCAGCGGACAGCCGCGGCCAGGCCCGCGCCGGATCGGGTACCTGCTGTCGGCGGATAGGCTTCGTCAGCGTGCTTCGAGGAAGGTAGTCGACGAGAAGATCATGGATGACCTCCCGCGTAACGTCGTGACCAGGACGGTCAAGCTCGCTACCCTGCCAGCCGGCCTGGCGGGCCGCACCGTGCTCGGCATCGGCAAGCGGGTCGGCGGCAAGCCTGCCGAGCGCGTCGCGCAGGAGATACAGCAGCGGACCGCCGAGCAGATCTTCCGGGTGCTCGGTGAGCTCAAGGGCGGCGCCCTGAAGCTGGGCCAGGCCCTGTCCATCTTCGAAGCCGCGCTGCCACCTGAGCTTGCCGGGCCATACCGTGCCACGCTGACCAAGCTGCAGGAGTCCGCGCCACCGCTGCCGGCTAGCACCGTGCACAAGGTGCTGGCCGCCGACCTGGGCGAGGGCTGGCGGGACAAGTTCGCCGAGTTCGACGATCAGCCCGCTGCGGCCGCGTCCATCGGCCAGGTGCACAAGGCGATCTGGCATGACGGCCGCCAGGTCGCGGTGAAGATTCAGTATCCCGGCGCTGGCAAGGCGCTGATCAGCGACTTCTCGCAGATCAGCAGGGTGGGCCGGCTCTTCGGAGTCCTCATGCCCGGCCTGGAGGTCAAGCCGCTCCTGGACGAACTGCGGGCGAGGGTCGCCGAAGAGCTCGACTACCGGCAGGAAGCCGCGTCCCAGAACGCCTTCGCCGCTGTCTTCGACGGCGACCCGGACATCAGCGTGCCCTGGGCGATCGAGGCAACCGACCACGTCCTGGTCAGCGAGTGGATGGACGGCACGCCGCTGGCCAAGATCATCTCCGACGGCACGCGGGAACAGCGAGACCGGGCCGGCATCCTGCTGGTCAGGATGCTGTTCTCCAGCCCGGCCAGAGTCGGACTGCTGCACGCCGACCCGCATCCGGGAAACTTCCGCCTGCTCGACGACGGCAGGCTCGGCGTGATCGACTTCGGCGCGGTCGACCGGCTGCCGCAAGGCCTCCCGCCGCTCTTCGGACGGCTGCTCTGGC
>JASHXW010000029.1 GCA_030043395.1 Streptosporangiaceae bacterium | reverse complement strand
GCTGCGGCAAGCCTTCGGCCTACGGCACGCGGGTGATCTTCGGCCGGGCATACTGAGCCTGCCTGGCTGAGGCAGCGCAGCAGCTATTTCTTGGCGCCGCCCGGGCGAGAAGGAGTCTTCTTCTTCGCACCGGTTGCAGTTCCGGAGCTTGAACGGGACGGGGCACCTGACCGAGACCGCGCGCTGCCCTGCACAGGCGCACGCGCAGAGCCCGTCTTTGCCCCGCTCCTCATGGGCTCGGCTACCTTGGCCACCGGATCGCGCGGTGGCTTGCCTCCCTTAGCCGACGGCACAGTAGCTGGCGCAGGCGTGACCCGGCGGCGGCGCCTGTCGGTGATGCCCAGCACCAGGATTCCGGCGAGACCCAGGCCGCCGAGGACATCGGCCGTCGTGATGATCGCCGTGGTCGTGTAGGTGAGCGTCACGTGATGGCTCGTCGGCACGACCACCATGAAGTCCGGCATTGCCCGGTACGGGCCAGTCCCGCCGTGCACCTGCCAGCCCGGAAAATAAGTATCCCGGACCTCGACGGGAACGCCGACGCGGCTCACGGTGAAGCTGATGACCGAGCCGTTCACGGACACGTCACTGACCTTCACCGGCGGCTGCGCGATCGCCGGCGGGATATGACCGGCCAGCGCGGTGGGCCAGCTCGGCGGCCCGCTCTGCGCCTCGAGCACATGGCCCCACTCAGTACTCAGCTCATAGTCCAGGTAGTACTGCACCCAGGTCGCCTTGCCCGCCAGATCGCGGACGACCACTGGCTTGTAGGAAAGCGCCGTGACCAGCGTGGCATCACTGATTTCCCAGACTTGCACGGCCGCAGTGGATCCGGCCAGCGAGAGATCGGGCTGGAGCCGCGCGGCAGCCTCGGCCTCGCCGCCATGAGTGAGGTAGTACTTCGCTCCAAGCAACCGCAGGTCGGCGACCGCTGCCGAGAGGTCGAACTTGGGATACGGGATATGCGGCATGTACATGAGCGGATAGCTCGATGCCTCCGACTCGGCGAACAGGATCGCCGGCACGTTGTCGCCAGAGTCCGCCAATGTGCCCATCAGCGTGCTGAGGCAGCCGCTGGTGATCAGCGGAAGCGAGTCGAGCTCGTCATAGAAGCGGGGCGTCCCGCCGTAGTAGTTCTCGTCCAGGGCCACCCGGCCGCAACCGTGCGTTCGGGCGACGCCCTTGAGCATCGCGACCATGGCTTCGTACTTCTTGCCTCCGGGGTTCGCCAGCGCCCCGCCGAAGACGTGGCCGGCGAACCTCGCCTGCGGCACAGCCGGGAAATCCAGGCCGAGCCATCGCTCGTGCGCGGGCTTGCCGCTGCGGAACTGCTCGCCCGGCCACAGGCCCCAGGGAACGCCCTGCGCCAGCGCGACCGCGAGAAGCGCGCCGCCCGCCACCGCGTACCTGACCCTGCCATCCGATACCCACTGCCGCTCGCGCAGCTTCGACGGCATCCGGCTGACTAGCCACCGCACGCCTTCCACGCACCCGACCGCCGCAAGCAGCCAGCAGCCGGCCAGCCACAACTCAAGGACCCGCCAGTTGGGAAGCTGGTTTACCGGCAGGAACCGGGTGCCGAGAGCGGCAAGGACGGTGATGCCAGTTAGCGCCACTAGAAATGGCTGCCGGTTCCTGATCGCCCAGTACGCTCCGCCTGCGGCGAGCGCGGTCAGGACGACCTCCCATGGCCCGCTGGCCGGGAAGAGCAGCGACAGGTACTGGGTCAGCTTGCCCTGCAGCGGCTCGGGCATGTACTGCCGGTCAGCCAGGAATGGCAGCCACCAGACCGCGGCCAGCAGCGCCGCAAGTGCCAGGGGAACCAGCGAGGAGCCTGGCGGCCGGCGCTTGATCAGCCATGTGTAACCGAAGATCAGTGCAATCCCCGCGGCCGTCCACAGCGCCGTGACCGGATGGGCGAGCATGGTCAGGCCGAGCAGCAGCGCCGGCCACCACCGTGAACCCCGGCCATCGCATAGTCGCGCTGTCGCCCCGAGAGACAGCACGCCGAGCGCCAGGCCCCAGGAATAGGCGTACTCGCCGAGCATGGTGGACTCGATCGGCCCGCCGCAGATATTGCAGGAGACGTCGAACAGGAACGGCGCCGAGAACACGGCCAGCAGCACTGGATACGCCCGCGGCAACCCGGCCAGCCGCCCCGCTAGGTACGCGCAGACCGGCAGCAGCAGTGGTCCGGCCAGCACGGTCAGCTTGTATGCCACGGCAAGCGGAATGACCAGGCTGCCGATCGCCGCCACCACGGGCGCGAGCACCGGGTACAGCACGCCGGTCGGGAAGCCGTCGAACCAGCCCTGGCTCCAGCCGGTCAGCCGGAAATGCCGCAGGTTCGCGGCCAGTTCACTGACGTTATAAGGATGGCCTGTGTGGTCCGAGCCGTACGGCAGCACATTGCGCAGCGCCGATGCCGGAGCTAGCGCAGCCAGGATGAGCACTTCCACGGCCAGCAGCAGCCCGAGCTCGATGACCAGGTCCTGATGCCGGTGCAGCGCTTGGAGTACGGCCGGGCGTTCGCGACCTGCGGCCATCCGCGTGAGCTCCTCACGGCCCTGAGTGCAAGGCGTTCTATCCAAAGCGGGCTGCCGGCCGCTCTAGGCAGGCCGGCAGCCCAGACAGTCGTAACGTGCCGGGCTCCTCGTCCGGCCGTTCGCGAACTGCCGCGACCGGCCGGACGAGGACTGCCAGATCAGGTGATCTTCACCGACGGCGTCGTGTAGGTGCCGTTGGCGTAGCCGGTCGCCGATGCCGTCACCACGCAGTGCACCTCGGCGCCCTTCTTCGTGGACTTCGGCACGGTGAAGGAGGACTTGGTAGCGCCCTTGACCTTGCTCGAGCCGACATACCACTGATAGGTCACCTTGGAAGCCGCCGGTGACCACTTGCCCGCAGTCACCTTCTCGGCCTTACCTGGCTCGTGCGGCCCGCTGACCACGGGCTTGGTAACCACCTTGAGCGCCGCACCCAGAGCCACCTTGACGCCCGCGCTGGTGCCGGATACCGACCCGATTGTGTTGGTGGCCTTGGCCGAGCACGTCAGTGTCTTGCCGTACTCCGAGCCGGGGATCTGATAGGTGCTTGTCGTGACGCCGGAGATGGTTGTCCCGTTCGACTGCCAGGCGTACGTGACCGTGTTAGCGCCCTTGAACGCGATCTCGCAGGTAACGGTGGCACCAGACTTGACGGTCGGGTAAAGCACCGGTTGCCAGGTCGGTACACCCGAGTCGGGAGCCTGCGCAATTACCGGGCTCGCCTGCAGCACTTGCGACGCTGCGGTGCTGCTGTCCGGGGCGGCGGGAACCACGGTCGCCGCGCTGCTCGTACCTGATACCGATCCCGATGTGTTAGACGCCGTAACCGAGCACGTCAGAACCTCGCCAAGCTGCGACGCTGGGACCGTGTACTTGCTGGTCGTAGCCCCTGGGATATCGGTGCCGTCCACCTGCCACGCATAGCTCACCGTCGTCGCGCCACTGAAAGCCGCGAGGCAGTGATCGCTGGAGTTCACCTTGCTGGTGCCATAAAGCACCGGGTTGCCGGCTGGCGCCGAGGCAACATAGGTGAGGGAGGCTGATGATCCGATATCGGACGAGCCGACGTCAGGTGTAAAGATCGCCGTGTACGTGGTGACTCCGACGGGAGTCGTCGTTACCGACGCGCTAGCGCTGCTAGTGCTGACCGTCTGGGTCGTGCCCACCTGAGTGGCGCCATTCCAGAAGCTCACTGTCCCGTCCGTGGCCGGTGAGACAGTCGCGGTCAGCGTCGTCAGGCTGGCCGGCGGTGTCTGCGGACTCGGCGGGTTCGCCGAAAGCGACGTGGTCGTGTCCTGTGTCCAGTCCGGGTAGTCCACCGACCACGTGCCGTTCGTAGTGTTCACCGATATAACGGCATCCCAGTAAGTCGTCGACGGCGGAATCCCATCCCCGGAGACCTTCATCCGGACGTCGTACAGGCCGACGTATCCCGTGGCGGTCTGCGTGTTGGGGAAGGCCGATATGTAGCTGGCAATCGTCGTTTCGGTGCCCGGATTGGTCTCGACTGGGTTCGACGTAGTCCCGACTGGCGCCGGAGCCGAGGCGTTCGGGAACGTGGTCGAGCTGCTGATCTGCTCGCCTGACCACAGGCCTGGGTTCTCGCCGGACACTGGCGTGTACATGAACAAAGTCGCCTTGGTGTAGCCGTCCTCGGCGGCGGTGGACGCCACCGCGTACGCTCCGAGGCCACCGGCGTTGATGCTGCCGCCCGTCACGACCTGGCCTTCGGCGTTGTAGAAGGTGATGGACCCGTTCGGAGCCGGGCTTATCGACGATTCCCACGGCGGAGTCGGACCGCCACCGCCGCTTGCGATGGCGGCGCTGCCCGCCGCGACCATGCTGAAACCGACGGCGGCCGCAACCGCAGCTCCGGCTGTCAGCGCACGTATCTTGCGCTTCATCAATGCGATTCCCTTCGCGTTACTGATTGGTGGAGGAGTCATCCTGTCGCCCTGCGCCTGCGGCGCCACAGCGCACCGCCCGACGCTCCCACGGCCAGCGCCAAGACGACGATCCCCAGCGTGACCAGGACTCCGGTCCCGCCAGACGACGAACCGTCCGACGAAGAGCCGCCTGCCTGCGGTGCCGCTGTCCCAGTGGACGACACGGGGGTCGGACCGTCCTTGGCCGCCGTCCGGGCCGGCGGCAACGTGTGCTTAGGCGCGTCGGTCGCGGATGGCGCCGGAGTGCCGGTCGCACCGGGTAGGTGGTCGAGTACTTCCACGGACTCGACCTTGCCGTCTGTGCAGGAGGCATGCCCCCCTTCCACCAGCGACCAGGTGTCGCCATGTACCTGGATGTCGGCCGCAGCGTACGGGCGGGTGATCTCGGCCAGGCCGGGTGCTCCGTAATACAGGCGCAGCTCGATCAGGTGATCCCAGATCGGCGGGAACTGGTCGATCATGTACGTGAGTGGCTCGTCGATCGGCGTGAACTGCGCCATCGGGTGCTTCGGGTTGCTGTACAACGAGGCAGCGGCCATGACCGTGCCGCTCCAGGCACCGGCCGGCGTGTACGGCCTTGGCTGGTAGGCGAACATCTGGGTCTTGGCACCCTTGATGAAATAGCCCTTCGGCGTCGGGAGGCTGGACACCACGCGCCAGACGAAGGGCTTGGCGTAGATGCTGCCGTGCGTGATGGGCTTCAGGTTCACGCCGCAGAGCGTCAGCAGCCCGGCCTGGTCCGGGTCGCTGTACGGCAGCTTGACGCTGGTCAGAGCCGGGCTGCTCGGGTGCGTCACCGCGGCCGTGGCTACCTGGGCAGGCCCGGCGGCCAGCGCCAGGATCAGCGCGGCGCCCGCCGTTGCGCGGACGATCTTCATTTGGCCTCCACCTTCTGATCTCCGCGTGCCGACTCCTCCGGCTCGGCAAGCGCGGCTCGGCTCCAGCGGCGGCGGCGCAGCCAGATGCCGACAAACAACGCGATGAGCAAGATTAGTATCGCGAGCGCGATCCAGGGGATCGCCCAGAATCCGACCTGTGCTGAATAGGTCGACAGACCCTGGTCGAACTGGCCCTGTACCACGAGAGGCGCGATGGAGACCTTGCCCTGCAGGTGGATCTCCGGGTACACGCCCTTGACTTGCACTCGCTCGGAATCAGAGCCACCTGGCAGCAGGACAGGAACCTTGACCACGTCAGACCGTGTCTCGGTCGATCCGAGCAGCCCGTGCACCGATACGGTGACGTTGCCGCCCAGCAGTTCATTGCCGGTGTTGCGGACGGTGAACGTGAGCGTCGCCGGGCTGGTCGCAAGCGGGCTCAGCGGGTCGCTGTATTGCACGTGCAAGTTCTCGACGCTCAATCCGGGGCGCAGCTTGCCGGAAACGCGGGTGATGATGCGATCGGCGACCTGCTGGACAAAGTGCACCTTGGCGTGATTCTTGCTCTGGATAACCGACGTCAGGGCCGCGATTATGGCGCCTACGTGGTCCCCCGGAGGAGCGTTCTTCGGAATGGTCACTTCGATGGGCAGGATCACTTTGCTGTGCGGCGCGAGCTTCAGGACTGACGAATGGCCGGGAAAATGCAATGTCACCCAGTTTGCAGGTCCGCCGACGGCCTTCGCCTGAGGCACGAAAGTTGTTCCGCCGTTAATGGTGCTGACCGCATTAGTCACATAGATATGCAGGCTGAGCGTGGTACTTCCAAAATTGACGACAGCTACGTGGTCGGTGAGCGATGCCCCGGGGGTTGCGCTCCAGTTGAAGTAAGCGCGGCCGTCGATCTTCGTGGCACTAGCCGGGCCGAGGCCGAAGAATGCGCGTGGCACCGACTTAGCACTTACCAGCCTGCCGGAGTCCGCCGCGAGCGCCGCAGAACCGGTACTGACCGCAACGGCCGCAGCCAGCGCGGGCACCAAGAGGAGAGCTATTGCCAGCCTGGCTCTCCTTGAGGAGGCACGATTCCCGCGCATCGCAGTTATCCGCATTCTGGTCGTGGCTATCTGATTTTCCCGGTGCGACTGCGACGCTCTTCTCGGAGGCATCGAGGTAGGCGCTACCACTCGAATAAATCGTATCATCGCTCAGGTTTCATTATAAGGAATTAGTTGAACAAAAAGTAAATTACCGTGATACCAATGGCGAATAGCTGGCAAGCGGACAGGGGCCGGGTACTGTGGAGGGAGGGGCGGGCTCACTTGCGATGGGCCCGCCCCGTCCTCTACATGCTGTCATGCGGTGACCGGCAAAAGCCGGTTTCCTGCGAGCTGAGCTGGCTGCTAGCCCGTGATCGTGAAGGTGATGGTGCCGACGAACAGGCCTGCCTCGGTCGAGGTGGGCGCGTTCAGGGTGACAGTGCCGTTGATCCCGACGGTGCCGTCAGGCTGGGCCGTGTCGGTGGCGATGGTAGGACCGGCAATCAGACCTAGCGAGCCCGTGTCGGTCGGTGCGACCGGCGGGCTAGCGGCGGGCTGGTTGAACAGGTTTACATCGCCGGCGACGATGGCGTTACCAGGCACGAGTACCGCGGCCAGGTTGGTCAGGCCGACGTTCTCCCCGCTGATGACGCCGTTGGCGTCACCGGAGCCATCGGAGAGGTTGCTGGACGTCGCGGTGACCGTCCACGGCAGGTTTCCGGACTGGGTGTCCACCACCGTGATGCCGTTGAACGTCGGGTCAGGGTAAGCGCCAGCGGTCGGGACGTTACTGGAGTTTGGATCGAGCGGGGCGGACGCGGTGAAGAACGTGCCAGCCGAGTTCAATGCCAGGGTCCCCAGGTTCAGCGGGTTCGAGGCCGTGTAAGGAGTCGAGATCGAGATGGTTCCGGCCGGAACCGTGCCCTCGATCGTCTGGGTGTCGTTACACGTGGAGCACGCGGGCGCCGACTCAGTGAACGTCACGGAAGATGACGAGGAGCCAGCCCACTCGGTGGAGTTGCCCGAGTACGTCGCGACGACCGAGTGGCTCCCGGCCGACGTGTAGTTGTAGGTGATGGAGAAGGTGCCAGTCGAGCTGACCGCTCCGTTCGCGAACGCGGTCGTCGAGCCGTTGTCGAACAGGCTGACCGTTCCGGCGTTCACCGGGTTGTTCGCGCTGGTGGTGATGTCGGTGACGGTACCGGTGAAGGTGACCGGACCCGCTGCACCGCCGCCGCCGGACTCGGCAAGCGTCGTGGTTGTGGCGTCCAGCGGCACGTTCACCACGTAGTTCAGCGTGGCGGAAGAGCCGATGTCCGAGGATCCGATCGCCGGGGTGAAGACGGCCTGGTATGGCGTCGTGCCCGTCGGTGGAGTCGTCGATACTGATGCGGTGTTGCCACCTGTGCCGGTGACCGTCTGAGTAGCGCCAACCTGCGTGGAGCCGTCCCAGAAGCTCACCGTTCCGACAGCGTCCGTGGCCGGAGTCACGGTCGCGTTCAGCGTGATCGGAGTAGCCGGAGCGGTCTGCGGGCCGGCCGGGGAGGCACTCACCGCGGTAGTGGTGAGCTGGGTGTAGTCCGGGTAGTCCACCGACCAGGTGTTGTTGGTGGTGTCGACCGAGATTACGGTGTCCCAGTACGAGGAGAGCGCAGGCAGGCCTGCGCCAGTAGCCTCAAGCCGGACGTCGTACAAGCCGACATAGCCGGAGGCAGTCTGGGTGTTCGGGAATGCTGCTATGTAGCTGGAGACCGTGGAGTCGGTTCCCGGGTTGGTCTCCACCGGATTCGCTGTGTCTGCGATCTCCGACGGAGCCGAACTGTTCGGGAAGTTAGTCGAGCTGCTGATCTGCTCGCCTGACCACAGTCCCGGGTTCTCGCCGCTCACCGGCGTCTTGATGAACAGCGTTGCCTTGGTGTAGCCGGAAGGCGCTGCCGTCGAAGCCACCGCGTACGCCCCGAGGCCATTAGCGGTAATGCTGCCGCCGGTAATGACCTGGCCCTCGGCGTTGTAGAACGTGATCGACCCGTAAGGAGCCGGGCTGATCGACGATTCCCACGGCGGCGTCGCGCCGCCCCCGCCGGCGGCAAGAGCTGCACCACCTCCCGCCAGCACGCTGACACCGGCGATGGTGACGGCCGCGGCCGCACCTACCGCCAGTGAGCGGAACTTTCCTTTCATGATTCCCCTTTCATGGTGGAATTGGGATCCGGTACGGCTTGGCCGGAACCGGACCGCTGTTCGCGTCTTGACCTCACCCGTAGGCTGGGGGGCCACCGGACGGCCGGCAGCCCCCCATGGTCACTGGGTCAGGTCATCGGCGAGCTCAGGCAGGATTGAGTCGCGGGGTTGGCCCCGGCCTCGGCGATCAGGGTCTTTCCTGCCGGGGTCTGGAAGAACGGCGTGACGCTGCCGCCCGGATTGCAGAACAGGGTCTCGGCCCAGTTCAGCGTTCCGCCCGGCTGCCACGGAGTGGTCGAGACCTGGTCAGACCACCGGTAGACGACGTTCAGGTTGCGCGTGTCGTCGTAGACCGGGTTGCCATCCGACGGCGTGCCAGTCAGCAGCACGATCCCTGGGGTTAGCACCGTGCCGCCTGGGTAGGCAGTGGCGGGGTTGTGGAAGTAGCCGCCGGGCGGATTCGAGCCGTAGGTTGTGTTCCCGCTCTTGCCCGACCACAGGTTGAGCCGGCTGCCGGAGAATGGCTCGATGGCGTCGGCCGCGCAGTTCGGGGTGCAGGTGGTACCGGAAATAGGTGACTTCGTCACCGAAGACAGGCTGGTGATCGCGGTTGGGTCGTTCTCCTCACCCGTGGTCACGCAGCTGCCCAGGTTGATCGCCGTGCCGCCGTTCGCCGCCTGAAGATCAGACAGGAAGGTGTTACGGGTGCCCGATCCCGACTGCGGGATGACCGGGATGATGGTGTCGGTCGAGGTACCGCCCACCTGGTTCCAGGTCGTGTCATTGCACTCATAGATCTGCACCAGCTGCTGGGCCGAGAGCCCGGCCGGAGCGTTGGTCGACGTCTGGTCGGCGGCCATCTCCAAGTGCTCGGTGCCGAGCACGAAGACCTGCAGGCCACCCCAGCCGTTCGTCACCGCCTGGGCGGCCTCGGTCGACGTCGGCGCGCTGGACATGCGGACGAAGTTAATGGTCGGGTCGCTGACGGCGGTGTCCGCGAGCAGGGCACTGATACCCGCGCCGCTGCCGTTGGGCCGTTGCACCGGGTAGGTCCCTCCGCGCAGCACAACGGTCGGGTCCAGTGGCAGCAGGTTGGCATCGGTGCTGTTGTTCAGGTATGCGGCCCGCGCGTTGGCGTCTGCCGTGGCGTCGAAGCTGACCGCCTTGTACAGGTTTCCGGCATCGTTGTAGCCGGTGTCGCCGCTGGTGTCACCGTCGAAGCCGAA
>JASHXW010000265.1 GCA_030043395.1 Streptosporangiaceae bacterium | reverse complement strand
TTCCAGCAGGTCGCGGCCGAGATCGCGAAGGCCGCTCTGCAGGGCGCCGTCACCGACCGGCTGGCTGTGCTGAGCCTGCCCGTCAAGGACGGCCGGACCGCTGCAGAGCTGATCGAGGAGGCGAGCGCCTCCCTGAAGGAGAAGCTCGAACTCGGCCGGTTCGCTGCCTTCCGCGGCGGCTACATCGCGAGCTACCTGCACAAGTCCGACCCCGGCCTGCCTCCGACCCTGGGCGTGCTCGTCGACCTGGACGACGCTGGCGCCCCGGTGGCGCTGGATGTGGCGCACCAGGTGGCGGCCATGCGGCCGCAGTACGTCACCAGGGACGAAGTCCCCGCTGACGTGGTGGCCAACGAGCGCCGCATCGCCGAGCAGGTCACCAGGGAGGAAGGCAAGCCGGAGCAGGCGATACCGAAGATCGTCGACGGGCGGCTGAACGCGTACTTCAAGGATGTCGTGCTGACCGAGCAGGCTTCGGTAAGGGATCCCAAGAAGACGGTCAAGCAGTTGCTCGCCGAGTCCGGAGCGACAGTTCGCGGCTTCGTCAGGTTCCAGATCGGGCAGGCAAGTTGAGTCAGCGCCCGGCGGCCACGCAGGCGAGGGAGGCGCGCCTTGGCAGATAGCACCTCGTCGGGGGATGGTGCGGTCAGGGGCCGTTTCAGCCAGGGCAGTGTCGGCCAGGTCGCCGGGCAAGACTCCGGTGCGGGCGAGGAGACTGATCGGAGCCCGCTCTGGCAGCGGGTCATGCTGAAGCTCTCCGGCGAGGCGTTCGCCGGCGGGGCGGGCCTGGGCATCGCCCCCGACGTCGTGCTGCATTTCGCCCGCGAGATCAGGGATGCGTCACGACTCGGCGTGCAAGTCGCCGTCGTGGTCGGCGGCGGCAACATGTTCCGCGGCGCCGCCCTGTCCGAACGTGGCATCGACCGGGCCCGGGCCGACTACATGGGCATGCTCGGGACGGTGATCAACTGCCTGGCGCTGCAGGATGTGCTGGAGAAGCTCGGCATCGAGACGCGCGTCCAGACCGCGATCACCATGGGCCAGGTGGCCGAGCCGTACATTCCGCGCCGCGCCATCCGGCACCTGGAAAAGGGCAGGGTCGTCATCTTCGGCGCCGGATTGGGTGCCCCGTTCTTCTCCACCGATACCTGCGCGGCGCAGCGAGCCCTGGAAATCGGTGCCGAGGCGGTGCTCAAGGGCACGCAGGTGGAGGGCGTCTACGACGCCGACCCGCGCGAGTCGCCTGACGCGAACCTCTTCCATCGCCTTGACTACGCCGAGGTCCTCCGGCGCGAGCTTAAGTTCATGGACGCGACAGCGGTTAGCCTTTGCATGGACAACGATCTGCCGATCGTGGTCTTCGACCTGATGGGCAAGGGCAACGTCGTGCGAGCCGTTCGCGGTGACCGGATCGGGACACTCGTGGGTAAGGACGGGTACGGCAGGGCGCGGCGGCCGGAGAACGGGCACTGAGGAGCGGCGATGATTGACGAGACTCTTCTCGAAGCCGAAGAGAAGATGGAGAAGGCCGTTTCGGTCGCGAAGGAAGACTTCGCGACCATCAGAACCGGGCGGGCGCACCCGTCCATGTTCAACAAGATCACCGTCGAGTACTACGGCACCCAGACGCCGGTGAACCAGCTGGCCTCCTTCCATATGCCCGAACCCCGGATGGTGATCCTCCAGCCGTTCGACAAGGGCTCTCTGGGCGCGATCGATAAGGCGATACGCAACAGCGATCTCGGCGTGAATCCGACCAACGATGGCGCCATCATTCGCGTCGTGTTTCCCGAGCTCTCCGAGGAGCGGCGCAAGGAGTACATAAAGATCGCCAGGCACAAGGCCGAGGACAGCAGGGTCTCGATCAGGAACATCCGTCGGCACGCCAAGGACGCCATCGACAAGCTGGTCAAGAACGGCGACGCCGGCGAAGACGACGGCCGCCGTGCCGAAGGCGAGCTCGACAAGCTCACCCATACCTACGTCCTGCAGGTGGACGAGCTGCTCAAGCACAAGGAGTCGGAGCTGCTCGAGGTCTAGCAGGCGCAGCAATGCCGGCACGCCATGCGGGCGCGGGGAAGCGGCATAGCCGCCACCTTGTGCCCGCAAGGTATAGCTTTACCTCTCAAAGAGGAACATTCTCGTCAGGTAGTCTGTCCGCGGACCAACGCCAAGGTGGCGTGGACATGGCTAGCTGCCGAACGGTGCCGGATGGCGGGCCTGATCCTTCCGCGTCGGCTGACCGGGAGAGGGGAGGGCAGGCCCGGATGAGCGAACGCAAGGCCATCCACACGGGCCGCAATCTCCCGGTCGCCGTAGCCGTCGGAATCGGCCTCGGCGGTCTGGCGATCCTCACGCTGGAAACCGTGAAGGCCACGTTCCTGGTGCTGCTAGCGCTGTTTGTCGGAGTGGCCATCTGGGAGCTGACCCAGGCCCTCGGCAAGCGGCAGATTCACGTGCCCTTCGCTCCGATCGCCGTCGGCGGCGCGTTCATGACGGCGCTGGCCTATGTCTGGGGGGCGCGCGACGCGCTGGCCGCGCTCGTCGTGACGTTCATAGCGATCGTCGCGTGGCGGCTGCGCGGCGGCCCGGACGGCTACTTGCGCGATGTCACGGCGAGCATCTACGCGCTGATCTACGTCCCGACGATGGCGATGTTCGTCGCGCTCATGCTGGCCCAGGGCGATGGGAACGACCGGGTCTTGCTGTTCCTGATCCTGACGGTGTGCAGCGACTCGGGTGGTTACTTCGCAGGCATCCTGTTCGGCAGGCACCCGATGGCTCCGTCGATCAGCCCGAACAAGACCTGGGAGGGCCTGGCCGGATCCACGGTTATCTGCCTGGCGGCCGGAGCGCTTGGCATGATGTGGCTGCTGCACGGCAAGGTCTGGCAAGGCCTGCTGGTCGGCCTCGCCGCGGTTGGCGCGGCCACCGTCGGCGACCTAGTCGAGTCGATGATCAAGCGGGACCTAGACACCAAGGACATGGGGTCGATACTTCCCGGCCACGGCGGCATACTCGACCGGATCGACGCCATGCTCGTCGTCGCTCCGGTCTCCTGGCTGCTGCTGATGGTCTTCCTGCCGACCCGCTAGGGCGCCTTGCCGACCTGCTAGCGCGGGCCTGGCCGACCCGCTGGCTCGCCCGGGCCGACCTGCCAGCACCCGCGTGCGCGGACTGCCAGTGCGCCCGCGGCCTGCTAGCTGACGAGCCAGCTCCTGCTCTGCGACGCCATCTGGTTCACCAGGCTGGACGCCCCCCGTCCCTCGGCGAGCAGCCTTTCCCGGTTGGAGATGGGGATCAGCCACAGCCACTTCACCGGCTCGCCAGCCACGGTGAAGCCGGACAGGTCTGGCACGTCAGGCCCGAGCAGGCGCGCCGGGTTGTCGAGGAAGAGCACCGCCTCCATCCCGCTGCCGAGCGGGAACGACGATGGCTCGTGGTACCAGCGGATCGCCTGGCCGGTCTCGATCCAGCTGACCTCACGCCACGGGTACTGGGCCAGCCACAGGAAGATCCGCGCGGCCTGGTTGCTCGGAAGGGTCGTGGCGACCGCGAGCTCGATCCTGGCGCGGCCGGCCGCCCCGGCGCCGGTCTGCTCGATACCGGGCATCCGCTGGCAGCTCATTCCGACCGTAGTGATCACCGTGTAGGAACGCCTGCCGACTGGCGGCCGCTCAGAAACGCCGACGACCGGCTTCCGCGATCCGGATACATCCCAGTACCTGGCGCCAGGACCAAGCCTGGCTAGCAAGTGGCCGAGCATGCCCTGCTGGAACTGCGCCCACGCCTGCGGGTCGAGCCGCCACCGCCAGAAGTCTGATGCCTCGCTCACTCGCGGGCCGAGCCCTTCCATGGCATCTTCGAGTGACCAGCCGAACGGAGTCTGCCCGATGACGTCCCTGCTGTAGCCCGGCATGCCCTTGGACATGTCTGACCAGCCGGGGATGACGGCAAGCAGGTCCGCGCCCTCGAATATCGCTACTCCGTCGCCCTCCTCGAACCACACGGCGCGCAAGGACTGCGGGTCGACCGGCGGGCGCCCGTCCGGGTGCTTGGTGTAGCCCTCGGGCATCTCTGGCGCCTGCCCGGTGTCGAGCAGGTTCAGGTTGATGTCCGCCGGCGCGCGACGATGGTTGGCGAGCCAGGTGGCGGCGATCGGCTCGGTATGGTCGTGCATGTAAGCAGCAGTCGTCCAGCCGTCGTACTCCACGACCACGCGCCTGGTCCCGTAGGGATTCTCACTGTCGAGCAGCGTGACCGGCCTCCCACGCTCCCCAGATATCCTGGACTGACTGGTCCTGCCGCGCATGCTCTGCATGGTTAGGAAATCTATCCACATTCCGTGGATCACGTGGCATCAGCGCGGATACCGTGAGGGGTTCGTTGGAAGTCGTCGAGATTGGCGCGCGGCGTCCGGCTCGCGGGCGGCCCGCCAGGCACCTTGCCGACCTCAGTGTCGCCGACCGGCGCGCAGCCGTCGCGGAACTTGGGTACCCGGCTTACCGGGCCGATCAGCTGTCGCGACACTACTTCGGGCGGCTGGCCGAGTCACCTGACGAGATGACCGATCTGCCCGCCGATACCCGCGACGCGCTCGTCGGGGCGCTCCTGCCGCCGCTGCTGACACCGACGCGCGAGCTGACCTGCGACCGCGGCTTGACCCGCAAGACCCTGTGGCGCGCCCACGACGGCGCGTTCGTGGAGTCCGTGCTGATGCGC